>JASJGW010000311.1:0-9737 GCA_033791305.1 Gammaproteobacteria bacterium
CGACATTCAGGCCGTCAGCCGCCAGTGCACTGGTTGCATCGTCCAGGCTCAAACCAGTGACATTCGGGACGGTTACCTGTGCTGGGCCGGTAGAGCGCACCAGGTCAACCGCACTACCAGCGTCTACCACGGTGCCCTCGACTGGATCCTGGCTGATGACAATACCCGCCTGAACTGTGTCACTGCTCTGATCGGTCGTGGTACCCACAATCAGGCCTGCATTGATGATTTCGTTTCCGGCGATCGTCCAGTCCAAACCCACAACATCCGGGACAGTAACGAGTGCAGGGCCAAGTGAGACAACTAAGTCTACAGGACTTCCCACAGGGACATCGGGGCCGCCTGCTGTTGGATTCTGGCTGATAACAACGTCTATCAGGACAGTGTCATCGTTTTCAAAGGTGACATTACCGACTGTCAATTCGGCATCGACAATAGCTTGTTCGGCATCAGCCTGGGGCAAACCCACAACATCAGGAACCGGAACATCGACGGGTCCGGCGTAAGTGTTGATCGAAAGGCCGGTGAATAACAGCAGGGTGAACAACAGGAACAGATGCCTGGTAATTGCCATGGTGAAAACTCCTCGTGCTATCGTTTGTTATGGTGACTTAAAGGCGTACTTTTAGTTATTGTTCGATTTTGTGCCAGAGATAGCAAAAAGTCAACAACCAAGCACCCAGGACGCGACACAATGATAGCTGGCGGCACGCGGGCCGGTAACTGACTCCAGCAGACAGAAGCGTCTGATTGACCAGTGAACAGGATTGATCTGCGTCGTGCCATGCTGGATGACATTCGCTGTACTGATCTTGCGGGCCAGTGTGATGTGTGGCTGATACGGCCGTGTTTCCGGTTGCAAACCACAGTCTTCGAGGGCCGTCTGCAACAGACCGGCCAATGACCACAAGGCCGGCGGCGTATGGGTTGGACCCATCCAGAAGATGCGCGGCCTGGACCAATGGCCGACATAGTCGATGCACAGCTCAAACGCCGGACAATGGATGTTACCCGCCGCGGCTTCCAGGCAGTCACGTACCGGCGCTGTCACCGCACCGGCAAATGCCAGTGTCAGGTGCAGATTGGCAGCCGGGACCCGTTTAATGCGTTTCCCCAGCAGGTAAGTGGCGGCCTGCGCAAGGTCCGCACGCACCCCGTCATCCGGCCACAAGGCAAAAAACAGGCGCCGCCGTGGTTCAGTCTTCACCGAGGACATCCAGCAGGCCCTGCAACGCGCAGACCACCGACTGCTGCCGTACAGCTTCACGATCACCTTCGAAGTGCATTATATCTTGTTGATTTTCTGTATCTTTTGAAACCCATGCAAAACAGACCGTTCCGACCGGCTTGCCGGGAATCGCACCACCGGGACCGGCAATCCCGCTAATGGCTACGGCAACATCCGCCCGGCTATGCATGAGTACACCGTCTGCCATCTCCAGCACCACAGCTTTACTAACGGCCCCTGCACGCAGCAGTGTTGCTGACCGCACACCCAGCATCTCCTGCTTGGCAGCATTGCTGTAGGTCACAAAGCCTCGGTCGAACCATTGCGAACTGCCGGGAAGATCGGTGAGACACTTGGATAACCAGCCACCGGTACAGGATTCAGCGACGGCCAGCAGCTTCTGCTGTTGCAGCAACAGCCTGGCGAGTGATTCGGATAATTCCGTCAATTCAGACATGCGGCATAATGTACTATATATTTGGCATCCATCCATAAACACCGCAAAGATGCGAGGTTCTGGCTGAGTCCTGCAGGAGAATTTTGCGCAAGGATGGAGTGAACACTGCGCAAGCAGATACTGATACGGTAAACTCCCCCGCCATGACAACTGCCTCGCCCGCCCACACCCCCATGATGCAGCAATACCTGGGCATCAAGTCCGAGCACCCTGATATTCTGTTGTTCTATCGCATGGGCGACTTCTATGAGCTGTTTTTCGACGACGCCCGGCGCGCTGCCAAGCTGCTCGATATCACCCTGACCGCCCGCGGCAAATCCGCAGGCGAGGCCATTCCCATGGCCGGTGTACCGGTCCACGCCATTGACCAGTACCTTGGACGGCTGGTGCGCCAGGGCGAGTCCGTTGCCATCTGTGAACAGGTCGGTGACCCGGCCGCCAGCAAGGGACCGGTGGAGCGCAAGGTCGTGCGCATCGTCACCCCCGGTACACTGACTGAAGAATCACTGTTAAATGACAGGCAGGATAACTTACTGGTTGCCATCAGCCAGCCTGGAGACGACTGGGGACTGGCGGCACTGGATCTCGCCGGTGGACGCTTCAGCGTCCAGCAATTCCGGGGAGATGAGGCACTGCTCGGGGAACTGCAGCGACTGAACCCGGCAGAACTGATTATCAACGAAGCCCTCTCCTTACCCGCCGGGATAGAAAATCATCACGGGCTGCGTCGACAGTCCCCCTGGTTATTTGACACAGACAGCGGCCGGCGCCAGCTGAACGAACAATTCGGGACACACGATCTCACCGGATTCGGCTGTGAACACCTGGATGCTGCCATCAGCGCGGCCGGCGGCTTATTGCAGTACGTTAGAAATACGCAGCGCACCGCCCTGCCCCATCTGTGCGCACTGCATGTGGAAGAACG
Organism: Gammaproteobacteria bacterium; assembly: GCA_033791305.1. Taxonomy (GTDB): domain Bacteria; phylum Pseudomonadota; class Gammaproteobacteria; order UBA9214; family UBA9214; genus UBA9214. Next base: position 2,611 of record JASJGW010000311.1, read on the forward strand.
CACTGACAGCCTGGTGCTGGATGCCACCACACGTCGCAACCTCGAACTGGAAGAGGCGTCCTCCGGCCACAAGGAACATACCCTGGCGGGGGTACTTGATTTCACGGCGACGGCGATGGGTGCACGTCTGCTGCGCCGCTGGATGCACCGCCCGTTACGCAATCATCTGCTGTTAACAGAACGGCACCAGTGTATCGCAGCACTTAACGCGTCCCTGATACGGGAAGACCTGCACACGTTCCTCAAGGACATCGCTGACATCGAGCGCATCCTGACGCGCATCGCACTGCAGTCGGCTCGCCCGAGAGACCTCTCCGGTTTGCGCGACAGCCTTGGCCTGCTCCCTGCCCTGCAGGAAAAACTCGCTGGCCAATCAGACCCGTTGCTGGCAAGTCTGTCCGAACAGATAGCCGGACATCCGCAGGTGCATGCCCTGCTTGTTCGTGCGTTAAAAGATGAACCGCCACATCTGATTCGCGATGGTGGCGTACTGGCCAGGGGCTACAATGACACCCTTGATGAACTGCGGAACCTCAGTGAACACGGTGACCAGTTGCTCGTCGACATGGAGCAGCAGGAACGCGAACGCAGCGGCATTGCCACCCTGAAGATCAGCTACAACCGGGTACACGGCTACTATATAGAGGTCAGCCGCCTGCAGGCCGATAAGGTGCCGGACAACTACCAGCGTCGCCAGACACTCAAGGCCGTCGAGCGCTACATCACGCCGGAACTCAAGACCCACGAAGACAAGGTACTGAGTGCGCGCGAGCGTGCACTGGCGCTGGAGAAGTTACTCTATAGCGATTTGTTGACAGAACTCGGTGAACACCTGCAACCACTGCGAGCCTGTGCCGAGGCACTCGCGGCGCTTGATGTACTGACCAACTTTGCCGAGCGCAGCCAGACACTGAACCTCGTGTGCCCGGTGCTGGTTGAGCAGGCCGGTATCAACATCGAGAAAGGGCGTCACCTGGTCGTTGAACACATCATGGATGAACCGTTCATACCCAATGATGCCTGCCTCCAAAATGATCAGCGCATGCTGATCATCACCGGTCCAAACATGGGCGGCAAATCGACCTACATGCGACAGACCGCGTTGATCGTGTTACTGGCCCATATCGGCTGCTATGTGCCGGCCAGTGCCGCAACCATCGGTCCGGTTGACAGAATCTTCTCGCGCATCGGTGCAGCCGATGATCTTGCCGGCGGACGCTCGACCTTCATGGTCGAGATGACTGAAACCGCAAACATCCTGCATAACGCGACCGCAAACAGCCTGGTGCTCATGGATGAAATCGGGCGTGGCACCAGCACCTACGATGGCCTGTCTCTGGCATGGGCCTGCGCCATTGATCTCGCCGTCCGCGTCAAGGCATTTACCCTGTTCGCCACCCATTACTTTGAACTGACCCGCTTGCCCGAACAACACCACGGCATCGCCAATGTCCACCTGGAAGCCGTGGAGCACGACGACCGGATTGTATTCCTGCATGCCGTTAAAGACGGGGCTGCGGACCGCAGTTATGGTCTGCATGTTGCGGCACTGGCCGGTGTTCCAAAACAGGTGATCGAACATGCACAGCAGCGCCTGCTGGAGCTCGAAAACAATGACCACCACCCGGAACCGGCCGCCGCAGAGCAAATGACGCTGTTCCAGTCCCCTGCCGAGCATCCGCTGATCCTGGCACTCAAGGACATCGATCCGGATGACCTGTCACCACGACAGGCGCAGCAGGCCTTATACAGTTTAAAGGAACAGGCTGATCAGGAACTGCATTCATAAGCCGCACAATTAGCTGTATACTGCGGAACCAAGATTTTATAGTTATCCATAACTACCGGATAACAACAAGTTACGCAATATTTATTATAATTCACCTGTTAATCGCGAGCCATTTGACTGCTTCGCATACAGTTGCGACCATTGGAGAGACTCATGACTTTTGTTGTGACCGAAAACTGCATCAAGTGCAAATACACGGACTGTGTCGAAGTGTGCCCGGTTGACTGCTTTCATGAGGGACCGAACTTCCTGGTTATCGACCCGGATGAATGCATCGACTGCACCCTGTGCGAACCCGAATGCCCGATTAACGCCATCTTTGATGAAGGTGACCTGCCAGCCGGACAGGAACATTTTCTTGAACTGAATGCGGAGCTTGCACAGGAATGGCCGGTGATTACAGAAATGAAGGATGCACCCGCCGACGCGGATGACTGGAAGGACAAGCCGGACAAACTGCAATACCTGGAGCGTTGACACCGTCTGCATGCAAGGCTGACCGGGGTGCTCGCTGCGAGTTACCACGGAGATGAGCATCAGTCAAAACATCACCCTCGTTCCCTGCCATGAAGACATTCTGGCGGTTACCGCCGGCCGCATCATCGAACGCGCCAAATCACTCCCTGACCTCACCCGAACCATTGTACTACTGCCCGATCTTCAGTTTGCACCGCGTCTGCGCCGACAACTGCTACTGCAGGCGCACAACCATGGATACAGCGCCCTGCTCGGCCCGGTAATCGCTACCACCGAACAGTGGCTGTGTGATCAGCACCACATCCATCAGGTCATACCCGGCCGTGCGCGCCGTGAATTGATGCTGGTGGAGGTGCTGATGCAGCACCCTGATATTTTCAAAGGCAGCAACCCCTGGCAACTCGGTGCAAACCTGGTCTCGCTGTTTGATGAACTAACACTCAATCGGGTGAGCATTCCCGAAGACCTGTCAGCGTTTACTGAACAACTGAAAAGAGCCTACGGCATCGCCGCTGATATTGAAGACACCCTGCCGGAACCGCTGGGCATGGAAGCCGGTATCGTGCACCGGCTATGGAAGGCCTGGCATGTACAATTATCCAGCAACGACATGCTGGATCCAGGACTGGCTTCGCTGCAACGCCTGGCCATGAACAGGGACCGGCAGGACGACTGTTATCACTACCTTGTCGGATTCGACTCGATCAACGCGGCCGAAGACGAATGGATAGCGACCCTGCTGGCTGCCAACCGTGCTGAATGCATTCTCTACCAGCTTGACAACTGCCTTGATGACAGCAATCCATCGCCCCTGCAAATCTTGCTGCAACAGGCAGCACCTGCCATCAGCGACCAGCCTGCCAGCCAGTGCCTCGATGCCGTTTTCCGTACCGGTACCGCATCACTGGCCGAACGTGCCAGCGCACTCAGCAAGGCGCATGCTGATTCACCACTGGCGGATCACGTGGCTGTCTTCCCCGCCAACTCGGCAGAACAGGAGGCACGCGCCATTGATTTGCAGGTGCGGCAATGGCTACTGGATGGAAAGCAACCGCTGGGTATCGTCACCGAAGACCGGCGGCTGGCGCGCCGCGTGCGCGCCTTGCTTGAACGTGCCGGCATCACCTTGCAAGACAGTGGTGGCTGGGCACTGTCCACTACCAGCGCCGCCGCAGTACTGGAACGCTGGCTGGAAACCATCGAGGAAGACTTTGCGCATCAACCGCTGCTGGATGTCCTCAAGTCCCCGTTTGTGTTTCCCGACGATGATCGTGAACAGCTGGCAGACATGGTCTACCGCCTTGAACACGACATCATCCTGCACGAAAAAGTTGCCCGTGGCCTGGAACGCTATCGCAGCCACATCAAGCGGCGTCAGCGACGTTTACAAACCAGCTGGACACAGGAAACTGCCGAACAGTTGCAGCTACTGCTTAACCGGCTTGACCAGGCAGCCGACCTGTTGCGCAGATTTCCGGGTGACTCTCCGGCAAAACCCGCCACCTTACTCGAGGCACTGCGTGACAGCCTCGAAAGACTCGGCATCTGGGCAGCCTTCGAGAAAGACCCTGCCGGCCAGCGCATCATCAGGGAATGGCAGCTGCTCTACGATGCCGCAAGACATTGCGCGATCAAAATGCGCTGGATTGAATTCCGTGCCTGGCTGGGTGCGGCCCTGGAAGGACATGACTTTCGCCCGGCCACCACCGACAGTCCGGTGCTGTTACTGACATTACAACAGGCACAGCTTGGCCAATACGACGGGCTGGTCATCGGTGCCTGCGACCTGGAACATCTCCCTGCCGGCACAGCAAAGTCCCCTTTCTTTAACGATCCGGTACGCCAGGATCTGGGCCTGCCGGTATGGCCGGAGCGTTACGCGGAACAACTGCACCGCTTTCGCCGTCTGCTGGAAAGTGCGCCCCGGATACTGCTGACCTGGCACCAGCAAGCGAATGGCGAAATGCGCATGCCAAGTCCCTGGCTGGAAGCGATCCGGACCTTTCATCAACTGGCCTGGCAGGATGACCTGGTTTCCCATGAGCTGGAACGGCTGCTGCAGGAACCGGCAACGCAGGTGCGTGGCGAAAACCCACTCCCGATGCCACAGCCGCAAGGCTACCCGCGCCCAACATTACCGGCTACGCTGTTGCCAGAGAGGCTCTCTGTCAGCGCACACCGGCACCTGATCGACTGCCCTTACAAATTCTTTGCCGCCTGCGGTCTACAACTCAAACCCCGGGAAGAAATTAAAGAGGCCTTTGAAAAAGCAGAATATGGCCAACTCGTACACCGCGCACTGGAGCTATTTCACCAGGGCGGCGACGGCTACCCCGGCCCGTTTCCCGAGGCACTAACAACGGCAAACCAACAACCGGCAATTGCCCTGCTGGAGCATATTTCAGAGAGCATTTTTTCCAGGGAGCTGGAAGACAACTTTGAGCATCGTGCCTGGCTGCGCCGCTGGCGTGTATTGATTCCCGGCTACATCGACTGGCAAATAAAGCATCAGGCCAACTGGCACTTCAGTGTTGCAGAACAGCAAAAAAGCCTGGCGCTCCCGGGTGGACGTACCCTGCATGGACGGCTGGACCGGATCGACACCGGCAAGGAAGGCGCAGACATTCTGGATTACAAGACCGGCCGCGCACCCAAACAGGATGCGGTCGACAGTGGTGAAGAAGTACAGCTGTCCTCCTATGCACTGTTGAACGCAACCCTGCCAGCACGCGTCGAATACCTGCAAGTTGACGGCAGGGTTCGCAGCGGGGCCAGCCTGGAGGGTGAGGCACTGGCCACCCTTGCAGGCGATGTCAAACAGCGCCTGATCGAGGTACTTGATGCCATCGAGGCCGGCGCAGCACTGCCCGCCTGGGGCGACACAGACACCTGTCGCTGGTGCGAAATGGATGGCCTGTGCCGTCAACAGGCCTGGCTGGATGACACACAAACAGATTCGGCCGGTTGTTAACTAGTGTCCGTCCATAAAGAATAACTCTCGCCAAGACGCCAAGATCGCAAAGTTATAACTTATTATCAAAAGCAGACTAAAATTCTTTCTTAGCATCTTTGCGCCTTGGCGAGAGAAATTACAGCGTTTATGGATGGAAACTAACTATGTCCTCCACCAATAACACCCTGCAGGCAGCCGACCCGCAACGTAATGCGACTGTCCATGCCTCGGCCGGTACCGGCAAGACCTGGTTGCTGGTGACGCGCATACTCCGCCTGTTGCTGGCCGGTGCACGTCCTGACAGCATCCTGGCGGTCACCTTTACGCGCAAGGCAGCGGCAGAAATGCAGGAGCGTGTTTCCGGGCGGCTGCACGAACTCATGTGCGCAGCACCCGACAAGCTGGATGAAAAGCTGTCAGAAGTCGGCATCACGGCAGATGCAAACACCCGCAAGCGTGCCCGGCAGCTGTATGAAGAAATATTGTTTGATCCTTATTCACTGCGCACTACCACCTTCCATGCCTTCTGCCAGGAGTTGTTGCAACGCTTCCCCCTGGAAGCCGGTGTGTCGCCCGGCTTTGAATTAAGCGAAACTACCGGGCTGCTCGAACAGCAGGCCTGGGATGCACTGGTAACCGAAACAGCCGGTAAGCCCGGCCCGATAGCCACAACACTGGACAGTTTAATAGTGGGTTGTGAGGGACTCAGCAATGTACAAACTGCTCTGCGCTCCCTGCTGTCACATCGCAGCGACTGGTGGGCCTATGTGCAGGGACAGTCTGACCCACTGGCATACGCACGCAGCCAGCTTGAACAGTTGCTGGAGATCGATGCAGCAACAGACCCGCTGGAAGGCTTCCCTGATGACATGCAACGACAAGCAGTAAAGACCTTTGCTGCTCTGCTTGGGCGCCACAACACCAAGACAAACACCCGGGATGCCACCACACTTGCAGAAACCCTGCTTGCCCCCGCGTCGCCACCGGAATTCTACGCAGCCATCCAGCCGGTTTTTCTTAAAAAGGACGGCGACCCGCGCATCCGCAAGGAAAGCAATACACAGCGCCAGCGCCTCGGTGAAGCCGGTGAACAGCAGTTAATCGCATTGCACCACCGGATCTGCGATGATTTGCTTGCCATCGGGGACCGCATCGCCCGCCGCAACACCTTTAACAATTCCGTTGCCTGGATAACGGCGGGCAATCAACTGCTCGCGCATTACCAGAGAATCAAGCAGGAACAGCGGCTGCTGGATTTCTCCGACCTGGAGTGGCAGGCCTGTGCGCTGTTAAACCAGAGCCAACATGCTGTCTGGGTGCAATACAAGCTGGACACCCGCATTGATCACCTGCTGGTCGATGAATTCCAGGATACCAACCCGACCCAGTGGCACCTGCTGCTGCCCCTGCTGCAGGAACTGGCTGCCGGCAATGAGGAACGGGGCCGCTCGGTCTTCCTGGTTGGTGATACCAAACAGTCGATCTACAGTTTCCGCCGCGCCAACCCGGCGCTGCTGAGAGAGGCATCCCACTGGCTGGATCAACACCTGCAGGCAAAAAACTATCCACTGGATGCCTCACGGCGATCGGCGCAGGCCATCATTGATTGTGTGAACACGGTATTCGGGAGCCAGCCACTGGCACAACGCATCGACAGCTTCAACACGCACACCACCCACCTGCCGGACATGTACGGCCGGGTTGAATGTCTGCCACTGGTCACTGCAGACACGGCAGCCGCAGAAGTGACTGCCACGGGGCTGCGCAACCCCCTGCAGACACCACGCCCTGCCAGTGAAGACCTGCGTTACACCCGGGAAGGGCAAATGATTGCCGGGGAAATCCTCGCGCTGCTTGCCAACGCTACGCCGGTAACCCGGGATGGAGAGACGCATACGTTACGCTATG
>JASJGW010000312.1:0-7092 GCA_033791305.1 Gammaproteobacteria bacterium
CCCGTGACCTCGGTGAGTTACTTGGCGAGAGTGCCATACCGGAGGCCCCGGCAGAGATCGCCATCGGTGCCCCCGCGGAACTGTTGCGGCGGCGGCCCGATATTCGCCAGGCCGAACTGCAGGCGGCTGCACAGAGCGCCCAGATCGGTATTGCAGAAGCCGCGCTTTATCCCAGCTTCAGCCTGCTGGGTTCGATCGGTTATACCAGCAGCGACACCAACCAGAGCGAAATCAGTGATACCTTCAAATCCGACAGCCTGGGTTATTCCTTCGGACCCTCGTTTTCCTGGCCAATTCTCAACTACGGCCAGTTGAAAAACAATGTGCGTGTCCAGGATGCACGTCTGGAGGAATCGATCATCAACTACCAGAACACCGTGCTGGAGGCGGCCCGCGAGGTCGAGGATGGACTCGCCGGTTTCATCGGTGCCAAGGCAGCAGCCGCTTACCTGGATGACAGCGTCAAATCGGCCCAACGTGCCATTGACCTGTCCATGATCCAGTATCGCGAGGGTGCGATTGACTTCCAGCGAGTGCTGGATTCCCAGGGACAGTTACTGGCCCAGCAGGATCAATATACGTCTGCAAAAGGCAATATCGTCCTCAACCTCGTGTCTGCCTACAAGGCACTCGGTGGCGGCTGGCAAATCCGCAGTGGCAATGATTTCGTGCCGGAGGCGCGCCAGCAACAGATGCGCGAGCGCACCGACTGGGGTGAACTGCTTCCGGGGGAAACACTCCCCGCGGACCTGCCCGCACAACCGCCAACAGGCGGAGAGCAGCCACTGTTCAACAAGCCGGACTGGTGATTTCAAATAATCAAAGCTCTGCATCATCGGGTACGACTGCCAGCGCATCTGCCTCTATTCGTTGCGCGGCCGAGGTCATGGGTTCCGTCTCTGTCTCCGCAGTGATGACACCGTTCTCCACCGTAATCCACTCAACCTTGCCATCATCCTTCATGATGACCTGCCAGCTGTTACCCGCGGCGATGTCATTCTCGATGCTCTCTGCCACGGCGCTGGCCAGGGTCTCGCTCTCGACCAGCAGCCCCATCTCCGTGTTGAGGTTCACCGAGCGGGGATCAAGATTGAAGGAACCCACGAAGGTGAACTTGCGATCGAAGACCATGGTCTTGGCGTGCAGGCCAAAGCTGGTCTGGTACTGTTCCAGCTGTGCCGCAGTGAAAAGGGCCCGCTCCGACTTCACATCGGGCCGCATTTCGTAGAGTTCAGCGCCGGTTTCAAGCAGTTGCTGGCGCTGTTTTCGATAGCCGACAAACGCTGACAAATGATTATTTGCAGCCATGGAATTGGTAGACAGCTTGACGTTCACACCCCGTGCCGTCGCCCTGTCGATAGCCACGAAACCTTCATCCAGCAGGATCAGATAAGCACTCTGGATAAGGATTTCCCCGGTTGATCCGTCAGTGAGGCGGCCCAGTGTGACACCGGTATTGTCGCGTTCCACCCGGGCCTGCGGTTTTCCGTCTTTCTCCGGAACCGCATCGACGAGAATCCTTGCCTTGCCCCAGAGCAGATTTTCCCCGAGCCGGGCCATCTCGGCCTTGATCGCCTTTGGCTGGTCATGGAAGCCCGGTGGGTAACTGGCGGGGTCAGCGGCAAACGCATCGAGAGGCCCTTTTTTTGCACGCGTCTCTGCCAGCGTCGGTACGGAACTCACGACAGCCTCGACGGGTGTGGTCCAGTCGCTGTTCCAGTACTCGTCAAAGTACTCACCGCTATTACCGACAACAGGCCCTAGCGCCAGGAGGTCCCGACTGCGAAACACAAAGGGTCCCGGGTATTCGAAATACTCGCTGCCGATATTTCGCCCGCCGATGATGGTAACGCTGCCATCGACGACAAACAGCTTGTTGTGCATACGCCGGTCCAGCACCCGCAAGTGGGTGACGTAATCCAGCCCCCGTATCACCCAGGACTTGTGCCTGGGCCCGAAGGGCTTGTACAGACGCACCTCGATATTGGGATAAGCACCGAACAGGGCCAGGTATTCGGGATCCGACTCGGTCATCGAGTCATCGATCAGCACACGTATCCGCACCCCCCGATCGGCCGCCGCCAGTAGCCGCTGCATCATGATTTTACCGGCCGTATCGTCTTTCCAGAGAAAGTACTGGGCATCGATGCTCTTCTCGGCAGCGTCAATCAATGCCACCCGCCACGACAGGGCTTCCCAGCCACGATCCAGGAGCAGGAAGCCTGAATCCCCGCCATGATCTGCAGCGATCGCAAGCGCCTGTTGTCCCAGATAGGTGGTTTCAGGCGTATTGAAGGCCCTGGATTCGACCTTGCCAGTCGTCCCGGATTTCACGGCTGAGCCGTCCATGTTATCGCAGCCTGCCGTAACTCCCAGCAGTAGCAACAAAACAACCCAAAAAGGGGCCGGATACATTTTCTTGTCAAGTTCCATCGCTTTCACCTGTTTTCTGTAAAATGTATCCGGCCCCTTTTTGGTTTCTGTATCATACCTTGGCTGAAGTGTTCTGCCCCCTGATACTTATTGGCAATCTAACAAGGACAAATCACATGAGTATGGCGACTTTTGGTACAGCTGCTGCCGTCGCGCTGCACCTGCTGATCGAGGTGCTGCTCATCATACGCATCCTGCTCCGGCCGAACCGGCAGCCAGCCTCGCGGATCGCCTGGATCGTTGTCATCGCCGCACTGCCGGTGGTTGGCATTCTTGCCTACCTCCTCTTCGGCGAAGTGAGTATCGGTCGCCGTCGCATCGCTCGAGTGCGCGAGGTCATCGAGGGAATGCCCGACTTCCCTGCGGCTGCACCTGGTGACGAGGCAAATCTCGAGGCGAACATACCCGAGCAGTACCTGCACCTCTTCGACGTCGGGCGATCAATCAGCATGTTCGGGCCCATCGGTGGCAACTCGGCATATTTGCCTGCCGATTCCAACGCCGTGATTGAGGCGATGGTGGCGGACATCGATGCGGCCGAGCAGCACGTCCACCTGCTCTTTTATATCTGGCTGCCGGATGGCAACGGCTGCAAGGTCGTCGCGGCGCTGCAGCGCGCAGCGGGCCGCGGTGTGCAGTGCCGGGCCATGGCCGATGACCTTGGCTCGCGCAGCATGATTCGTTCAGCACACTGGCAGGCCATGCGGGATGCCGGGGTGCATGTCGCCACGGCCCTGCCAATTGGTAACCCTATGCTGCGCCCCTTCAGCGGCCGCATCGACCTTCGGGACCATCGCAAGATCGTCGTCATTGACGGGCGTATCACCTACTGTGGCAGTCAGAACTGCGCTGACCCGGAGTTCCGCATCAAGCCGAAGTATGCCCCCTGGGTAGATGCCATGATGCGCTTTGAGGGGCCCATCGCCATCCAGAACCAGTACCTGTTCGCCAGGGACTGGATGACTTACGCGGGCGAGGACCTCAATGAGCTGTTGCGCCAGCCGATTCCGGCGCCCCGGGCGGGCTTCGCCGCACAGGTGATTGCGACCGGCCCGACGGCGCGCACTTCGGCGATGCCCGAGATGTTTGCATCTCTCATGTATGCTGCCCGTCGCACGCTTGTTATAACCACGCCCTACTACGTACCCGATGAGTCCATGCAGAACGCACTCTGTGCGGCTGCGCATCGCGGTGTGGACACCTCCATCGTCTTTCCCGCCCGCAATGACTCGTGGATCGTCGGTGCAGCAAGCCACAGCTACTACGCTGACCTGCTCGCGGCGGGGGTAAAGATCCACGAGTACGAGGGTGGCCTGTTGCACACGAAATCACTCACGCTGGACGGTGAGATAACATTGATCGGCTCTGCGAATATGGACCGCCGCAGCTTCGACCTCAACTACGAGAACAACATCCTGTTCTGTGATCCCGAGCTGACCGCCGACATGCGGCAACGCCAGCAGCAATACATCGCCCGCTCACACCCGGTCGACCCGGACACGGTAACCGCCTGGCCCATGACGCGCCGCCTGTGGAATAACACCATCGCAATGCTCGGCCCTCTTCTCTGACGGCTAAAAAAAACCGACACTTTTTAATGCTTGTCCCACATCACATTACGCTTTGCCTTTGCCGCGGCGGCAAGCAATTCGAGCAAAGGCAATGCGCGGTGCGAGAGGCTAACGACCGGCTTGCCATCCTCATCCTCCGCAGACGCTTCTGACCCTGACGATACTTCTGCCACCTTGATCCCGGCTTCCAGACATTCCAGCGCCGGCTGAACATCTTCCGCAAGGAGGGCGCCAGGCACCGCCCCACTGTGCCCCATCAGTTTCAGCAGCCGGATGGCAACGTCACCGAACATGGTAATATTCGCGTAGACTGGAGTGGAAAAGGTTACCAGCATGGTCACTTCCTCAAGTATGTGTAAACTAATCGAAAGAGTTCCATCTTCACGTGTTCTGAACCCCTGATTTTCATTATAGGTTACCATCTGCATATGAAATACGTTTTTCGCTGCACAGCCAGCATGCTGCCCGCCCTGCTCCTGTCGGTTGTCGGACATATTCCGCACGGCATGGCCGCAGTGGAAACCTTTACCGACGAGGCCAGTGGCCTGTTGTCCTGGAAGGCACAGCACCCGGGATTCAGCCTGCAATTCATTCAACTACTCCCCGACTATATACGAGCTATTTACAGCGGGCGCGACCTGCCCCCGAAGGTCGTGGAACTCATGGCAGGTTATTGTATGTTCGGCACCATTATCAAAAACGAGTCGGGACAGCCGCTCGCCTACCGTGTGGCCGACTGGCGTTACATCACGGCAGATGGTGAATCATACCCGATAAAGACCAAAACACAGTGGCTGAAAGACTGGCAGGACATGGGCGTGGCCTTCCGCTGGTCACTGCTGCCGGACGACCAGCAGTTCGCACCGGGCGACTGGAGCCAGGGCTTCACCACCCTGCCCCTGGCGCCCGAGACGGTATTCAAACTCAAGTACCAGTGGACACAACAGGGGGAGACCCATGAAGGTATTTTCGAAGACTTGCGTTGCGCACCGGCAGAGGCGCCCGATGTTTGACCTGCGCCTTACCCTGGTCCTGGTGCTGTGCGCACCCCTCGGACTGCTGCATGCCGAGTTGCCGTCGCCGGAACTCAGCCATGAACTGAACCGGCTCGCAACACCCGTGACGGCACCTGACTTCAGCCTGGAGGATATCGATGGCGAGCAGCGCGCCTTGAGCGATTACCGCGGCAAGGTGATCATGATCAATTTCTGGGCGACCTGGTGCCCGCCCTGCAGGCGTGAAATCCCCTCCATGGAATCCATTTACCAGGACCTGGGTGACAAGGGCTTCGTGGTGCTGGGAGTAAACGAATTCGAAACCCCCGATCATGTTTTTGCCTACACGGGGCAACTCAGCGTGTTTCCGAATTTCCCCATCCTGTTTGACCGTGACAGCAAGGTGTCCGAGCTCTACGGGGTCAAGGGCCTGCCCACCACGCTGCTGGTCAACAAGCGGGGCCAGGTGGTTTACCGGGCAGCGGGCGGCCGCGATTTCGATCACCCGGAAGTACGTGCGATTGTGAGTAAACTGCTGGCAGAGGGCAACGGGGGTAATTAAAAGAAGTCTTCACCAGATCGAGCGCGTGCACTGCCTATGAACAAGGCATGATACTGCTCTCGCCAAGACGCAAAGCACGCTAAGATATGCTTGAGTTTTGCGTGCCCAAACGATGGTTTAGCAGGCAACATCATTCGTCCTTGGCGTACTTTGCGTCTCTGCGAGAGACACAATGACCTTGGTAGTCTCACCCGATCAGGTGGCAAACCTGATTCGCCAGGTAGTGAGCCCCCCATTAGGGACATAAAACCGCTAAAATACCGGCGATTAGATATTTTTAGTTTTCACAATCAACCAAGGAACAAGGTGCCGAGAGATACCATGAGCAAGATATTACTGGTCGAAGATAACGAAATGAACCGCGACATGCTGTCCCCCCGGCTGGGTAAAATCGAAAACTTGCCGGGTGCACACTGACCTCTACGGGCATACCCCTCTCAAGGCTGATCTGATGCCCCAAGTGTCCAGCTCAAAAGACTGGCAAGGCGCCCTGAACGCTGTTTTGCTGCTAGTAATGCTTGCTTCCGGTCCCCTGCTCGCGAGCAGACTGCAAGCGGTGCCGGCAGAGCCGCCGGAAATCGGGCTTGCCACCGACCCCGCGCCCGGCGAGGTCACCGGTGAACTCAGGGAAGGCTCGCACGTCAAACTGTTCCTGCCGAACCTCCCTTATCTCGCTATTTCCCACGCCATCAACGCCTCATTGGTGCGGCCGGCCAACAACGACAGGGGCTGGCAATATGATCTGGCCATCAGTCACCGCAATATCGATGACAGGATCTGGGAGTTTCACCTGCGCCAGGGGGTACATTTTCAGGATGGCAGTCCGTTCAACGCGGATGCAGTGCTGCTCAACATGGAATACTTTAAAAAACAGCCCTTCAGCTTCACCAAGCTCAGCAAGATTCTTGACCGGGTCGAGAAGGTTGATGACTACACGGTGCGCTTCTACCTGACCGAACCCTACGGCGTGTTTCTGCATGATGCTAACTGGTTGCAGTTCTACACGCCGGAATACCTTGAAAAACAGGGCTGGAATGGCAAGCCCACTTGTCCGAACCTGGCCGAACCGGGTCCCTATGGGCTGGGTCCGTACATCCTGACCAGGGGATACGTCGAGGGAGACCGGAGCACAGCGGAGGTCATTTTAACGGCGAACCCGCGATACTGGGGAGAAGACAAGCCCCGGGTCGAAACCATCACCATCTACACCGGCCTGGCAATAACCGAGGCCCGCGACCTGGCGCTGTTTAGTGAAGGCAACATCGATATCACGCCGGTGCCCTTCGCCGATGAGGTGGAGGCGGTGCTCTCTCCCTACGCCAAGCTCGCCGTATCGCCGTCGATGAATAATTCCGCAATGCACTTCAACATGCTCAACGGCAATGCGGCGATCCGTGACGAGCGCATTCGCTATGTTATCAACCATGCCATCGACCAGGAGTATCTGCTGAACCTGTCCATGCTTGGCGAGGGGGTGCTGTCACCCACCATGGTATCGCCGAATTTCTATCGTGTGGCAGAGGCTATCGAG
>JASJGW010000313.1:0-4243 GCA_033791305.1 Gammaproteobacteria bacterium
CAGTCGCAAGCTGGCTGGCCCGGGCCCTGTCTTCGCTGGCATAGCTCAGGAAGATGTCGTGCATGTGATATTTTCCTTGCTACTATCAGGTTTTACCGCTCCCCCTCCGAGACCGGTAATTGACAGGTAGTATACAGCGCATCTGGCCGGTTTGACTGCGATTTATCTGGCGTGGGGGAGGGTAATGATAGGCTGTACCTGAAGCTGCTTTACAGGGCCGCAGGGTGAACGAGTGCTATACTCGGCAGAATCACAGGACAGTGGTGGACATGTTAACGAAGGTGTAGTCAGTCGTGAAAAATATACTTGTGGCAATCGACAGTTGCGAGGCCATAACTATTGCATCACCCATAATGGAGCGCACCCTTGAACTGGCTGGTGCCTTTTCGAGCAAGGTTTGGATTCTCCACATTGTTCCGTATTCGCGCCAACCCCCCTTTAATGTCGATGCCAGGACGTTACGCCGGGAGGTCGCGGCAGAGCTTCGCCATGAGCATGAGTTTCTGCAGCATCTCGCGCGATGTCTGCGAGACCGGAATGTCGATGCCACCGCGCTGCTGGTCGAAGGCGCAACAATCAAAACGATACTGAAAGAATCTGAACGACTGGATATTGATCTGATTATTTCAGGCTGTCACAAGCACGGGCCGTTATACGGTGCCTTGATGAATGTTACGGAAGAAGGTCTGCTGAACAGCTGTTCTCGCCCGATAATGTTCGTTCCTGAACCAGAGTGATGTATGCGGCGGGTCTGCCAGCATCCGGCCCTTTTTTCTACGGGTGCGCTAACTGCCGGGCAAAGGCGACCGCTGCTGCGTTGAATTCACGTATATATAAAATAATGTATGCAGCAGGGTATATAAGCCGTTACACTATGCAGCCCTTCTGATGTTGACCCGGATTGACAGCGAACAGGGGCACTCGGGAAACCTCGCTAACCCCTGGCATTCCACGCCTTTCATCTATCTCAGGCACTACACATGAATACCGACACGGTAACCACGTTTAATCAACTGGCGCTGACAAAACCCCTCCTGAAGGCACTGGATGAAGTGGGTTATGAAACGCCATCACCCATCCAGGCGCAAACGATTCCACTGTTATTGAAAGGCCTGGATGTACTGGGGCAGGCGCAAACCGGTACCGGTAAAACCGCAGCATTTGCCCTGCCGATATTATCCAGCCTCGATTTAAAACAAAAAGACCCGCAGGTGCTGGTGCTGGCGCCAACCCGTGAGCTGGCTATCCAGGTAGCCGAGGCCTTTCAGAAATACGCCAGGCACTTGAAAGGGTTTCATGTGTTACCGGTTTATGGTGGCCAGGATTACCGCGGACAAATTCATGCCTTGAAACGTGGTGTACATGTGGTGGTGGGCACCCCCGGGCGTGTGATGGACCATATGCGTCGTGGCACCCTGAAACTGAACAATCTCAGTACACTGGTGCTGGATGAAGCCGATGAAATGCTGCGCATGGGTTTTATCGATGATGTGGAATGGGTACTTGAGCAATCGCCATCAGGCAGACAAATTGCGCTGTTCTCGGCCACCATGCCACAACAGATTCGCCGTATTGCCACGAAACATTTAAACAAACCCGAACAAATTACCATTAAGACCAGGACCACCACGGTTGAGACCATTCGTCAACGCTTCTGGCCGGTGAGTGGTGTGCATAAACTGGATGCCTTGACCCGTATCCTTGAGGCCGAGCACTTTGATGCCATGCTTGTTTTCGTGCGCACCAAAACCGCAACGCTGGAGTTATCTGAAAAACTGGAAGCACGCGGTTATGACTCCGCGGCACTGAATGGCGATATTCCGCAAAATCAGCGTGAACGCACCGTTCAACAATTAAAAAAAGGCAAACTGGATATACTGGTTGCCACGGATGTCGCCGCACGTGGCCTCGACGTGGAGCGCATCAGTCACGTGGTGAATTACGATATTCCCTATGACACGGAAGCCTATGTGCATCGTATCGGGCGTACCGGTCGAGCCGGTCGAAAGGGTGATGCCATCCTGTTCGTTGCGCCGCGTGAGAAACGCATGCTGGGCGCTATTGAAAAGGCTACCCGACAGAAGATCGAGATGATGGAACTGCCGTCCACTGAGTTGATCAACGACAAGCGCATCGCCAAATTCAAGCAGCGCATTACCGACACACTGGCGAATGAAGATCTGGAACTGTTTGCCCGGCTGATTGAGCAGTACGAACAGGAACATAATATACCTGCGCAGGAAGTCGCAGCCGCGCTTGCCCGGCTGTTACAGGGAGACACGCCGCTGCTGTTGCAGCACAAGCCGCAACGCAAGGCAGATAAAAGCTGGGAGCAAGATGAACGACCAAAAGGCAAAAAACAGACGCGTAAACAACGTGTGCGATTGCCTGGACAGGAGTCGCCGCTGGAAGCAGGCATGCAGCGTTATCGCCTGGAAGTAGGGCATAACCATGGTGTCAAACCCGGCAATATTGTCGGTGCCATCGCCAATGAGGCCGGTATGGATAGTCAATATATGGGCCGCATCAATATATACGATGACTACAGCCTGATTGATTTACCTGAAGGCATGCCGAAAGGGGTCTTCAATGACCTGAAAAGAACCCGGGTAGCGGGCCAGCCATTAAGAATTTCCCGATGGGAAAAAAATAGCAAGCCCGGGAAGACAGCCAGTCATGCTGGCCCTGCAGGGAAAGGGCGCAGCAAGCGCGCAGTAAAGCCTGCAAAAAACAGCAAGAAGCAAGCGCGAAAAAAATAAACCGGGTAAGCTCTGGTTGATCATTCAGCCTAATGTTTACCGGAACGATTCTGCTCGCCGGGGACGGCATTCCCACGGTTTGGATGCCCGCTGGGCGCTGCGGTCACCCGGTTTCTCAATCTTCTAATGTTTGTTTATGTCTTGCATCACAGGAACCCTGCCTATGGGACTTTGCTGCTAATCGTTATTTGAATCTTTTCGGTCGTTTGTGTGGCAATGGGTGACACGCTGCCTTGCAGGTCACCGCTCTGTGGCATGGCGTTGCCGGATTTCGAGATGCGCGCACCGACAACTACCTGCTCGAAATTCGACAGTTTCATGGTGGGCATCATGGCCTGCGAGTCATCCAGTGTCACGGTGACCGGCAGGTCTTTTACCTGCTTGCGGACGATTGCCAGTGGCATGCGCGGGCCCTGTGTGGCGCGGGCAAAGATGAACACGGTGTCTTCTGCGGCTGCAATCGTGGCCAGTTCCGGAGCGAGGGCGACATGTACGCTGAGTACTGCACTACTGGCGCTGTCCACGGCTGCTGTAGTGCCGACAGCTGTTGTTGCGGTGGCCACGGCGGGGGGCGGTTCTGCGTTACTGCCGAGCTGTGCCCGGGCACTGCTGATCTGTTGTGCAATCACTGTCGCATCTTTACTGCCGGGCGGCAGCTTCGCTGCTGCCTGCTGCCAGTAGCGGATCGCCTCTGCATTCGCACCCGACTGATTCTTCCAGTGCCCGGCAAGCCACAGACCCTTGATGTTGCCCGGGTCGAGTTCCAGCGCCCGGGTCAGCAGTGCGCCGACCTGGTCGGTGTACCTGCCGTCATTGGCCATCACCATGGTGTCGGCATAATCGGTCAGCAAAGCGGCGTTTTCGCCGCCCAGACGCAGCACGTTTGCATAGGCTTCCTCAGCTTCACTGAAGCGTTTCATAATACTGTAGCTGCGCGCCAGCATTACCCAACCGTCCAGGTCGTCCGGCTGTTGCTGCAGGCGTGCAGCAAGCTTGTTAACCATTTCCTCGAGCGAGGCGGTCTGCTGTGCCTGTTGCGACTGTTGCTGTGCCGGTTGCGACTGCGATGTTCTAGCCTGCTGCAGCCTGTCGATCAGTTCCACCGAGCCCAGTTGCTGGTACAGCAGCACTGCACACAGTGGCAGGGCAGGGACAATCAGCAGTATCGCCCAGCGTCCGCTGCGTGGCTCACGCTGTGCAGGGCCGGGGGTGGCGAGGTCATGGAGCAGTTCCTGCTCAAGGTCGGTGCGCGCCGCAGCATACTGGTCCTGGTCGAGCTTGCCGACGGCCAGGTCGGTGTCCAGTTCGGCGAGCTGAGCCTTGATGACCTCGGTGTTGAGATCGTCATGTGAAACTGCTGATCGCTCACGGTTGCGCAGCAGTGGCGGCAACACAAACAATAGCGCCACCATTACCATGACGGCGGCGAGACTCCAGAAGACGGTCATTGTTTTTTGTCCTGTTCAGATGATGTGCTGTCCATT
>JASJGW010000314.1:0-2998 GCA_033791305.1 Gammaproteobacteria bacterium
TTCGCCGCACAGGTCCAGGTAGCGCAGGTAAACACTGGCGGCGAGAATATCCATCTGCCGTCCGGCATCGTTCACGTAATACTCGCGGTGCACCTCATAGCCTATCGCTTCCAGCAGGTCGGCCACTGCGGCGCCATAGGCCGCACCGCGGCCATGACCGACATGCAGCGGGCCGGTCGGGTTGGCGGATACAAATTCCACCTGTATGCGCTGTCCCTTGCCATAGTCACTGCGGCCGTAGCGATCGCTGTCCTCAAGGATGTCATCGATGACGGCATACCAGGCCTGGCAGCCAAGAAAGAAATTGATGAATCCCGGGCCGGCAATTTCAATCTTTTGCACCTGCTCACCGGGCTCGATTGCGGCGATCAGTTTTGCAGCAATGTCACGTGGTTTGCTGCGTGCGGGTTTCGCCAGCGTCAGTGCCAGGTTGCTGGCGAAGTCGCCGTGTGCCCGGTCGCGGGTGCGCTCGATCATCACGTTGGGCGAGATGTCGGTTGGCAGTGTGCCGTCGGCCTGCAGGGTGGCAACGGCATCGGTGAGTAATTTGGCGAGCTGGGTTTTCAAATGATTATTAAAGCCGTGGGAGCGGATCGCATCCGTGAATGGATCGCCTATTATCCTGCTCGCCCGCCATCTTGCAACTTGTCTGCCTTAATAGGTATCTGCCGGGTCAACGTCCACGGACCAGCGCACCCGACGGGCCTCTTTCGCCGTTTCCAGTTGCCTGACGACAGTACTCAGCAGACGTTGTAGCTCGCCCAGCTGATCAGACTGCAGCACCAGCTGGGCACGATAGCGCCCGGCGCGGCGTTCCATGGTGGCGGGTAGCGGCCCCCAGGTCTCGACCGCACGGATACCGGTCGCGCTGATACGTTCTGCAACAGCTTCCAGGAAACCCATCGCGGTGTCGGCCGCCGGGGCCTCGGCGCGCAGCAGGGCCATGCGGGTCACCGGGGGCAACTGTGCAGCCTTGCGCTCGTCGAGGGCCGCACGGGCGAACGCCGGGTAACCCTGGTTGATCAGCAGTTGCAATAACGGGTGCTCCGGGTGGCAGGTCTGGATAATGACCTCGCCGGGCCGTTCATGACGCCCGGCGCGTCCGGCCACCTGCACAATCAGCTGTGCCATGCGCTCGCTGGCGCGGAAATCAGTACTGAACAGGCCGTGATCGGCATCAAGGATGCCCACCAGGGTGACGTTCGGGAAGTGGTGCCCCTTGGCGAGCATCTGGGTGCCAAGTAACAGGTGGCCTTCACTACAGCGTGCCTGCTCCAGCAGCCTGTCCAGTTCACCCTTGCGCCGGGTGGTATCGCGGTCGATACGTATACGCTTGACGTCCGGAAAGTGTGCCTCCAGTGCCTGTTCGACACGTTCCGTTCCCTGGCCCTGGGGATGCAGGTCGCTGCCCTGGCATGCCGGACAGACGGTGTCGACCGGTCGTTGACTGCCGCAATGGTGACAGTGCAGCAGCTTGTCGCGATGATGCCAGGTCATGCGGGCATCGCAGCGGAGACACTCGGCGGTCCAGTCGCAGTCATAACACATCAGGGTGGGTGCATAGCCACGCCGGTTCAGGAACAGCAACACCTGGGCGCCCGTATCCAGATGCTGCTGTATACGTTCCAGCAGTTGCGCAGACAGTCCGTCCTCCAGTGCTTGCTTGCGGACATCGAGTACCTGAAACGTCGGCTGGCGGGCCACGCCGGCACGTTCCGGCAGGTCCAGCTGCTGGTAGCGTGACTGCTCCACATTTAGCAGGCTCTCCAGTGACGGTGTGGCTGAGCCGAGTACTACCGGGATAGCCAGTTGACGTGCACGCCAGATGGCAAGGTCACGGGCTGAATAGCGGAAACCGTCCTGTTGCTTCAGCGAGGCATCGTGTTCCTCGTCAACGACAATCAGGCCAGGCCGGGCCATGGGGGTGAAGATTGCCGAGCGGGTGCCAATGATGATGGACGCCTGACCGCTACGTGCCTGTTGCCAGGCAGCGAGCCGCTCGTGGTCGGTGAGTCCCGAGTGCAGTAGTGCCAGCGGTACCGGGAAGCGTTGCTGGAATCGTGCCACCAGTTGCGGTGTCAGGCCGATTTCAGGTACCAGCACCAGTGCCTGTTGTTGACGGGCCAGCGTGGCTTCAATCAGCTGCAGATACACCTCGGTCTTGCCACTGCCGGTCACACCGGCAAGCAGGAACGCCTTGAAGTTGCCTAGCTGCGCGAAGATGGCATCGACTGCCTGCTGCTGGGCCGGGTTCAGGGTATGAGCGGACGGCATAATCGTGCGATCGCTGTGTGATTCATTCAGGCTACAGGTCTCTATCCAGCCTTTGTCAGCGAGTGCGCGCAATACGTTGGCAGGTGCATCGATGGCGCTACGATTGATTCCGCGGGGATGTGCGCTCAACAGGGTCATGACCTTGGCCTGGCGTGCCGCACGCGCGAGTGTTGTCGTGTCGATTGCCTGGCCTGCACGCGTCATACGCCAGCCCGTTGCGTCAGCGGTTGTCGGTTGCCGACCACGCCGCAGTAACGCGGGCATTGCCGCACTCAGTGCGTCACCGATGGGGTGGTGATAGTAATCGCTGGCCCATAACACCATGGCCAGAACGTCATTGCCGATTACCGGTGTCTCATCGAGTACCTGCAGGGCGCGCTTCAGTTTGTGCGTGTCGATGTCGGAGTCGGTGGCGACGGCAAGCAATACCCCGATGACGGTGCGCCGTCCAAACGGTATGTGAACACGTATGCCCGGTTGTAATGCAGTGGCATCTACATTGACGGGTTGCAGGTAGTCAAAACTGCGGTACAGCGGTGATGGAACGGCTATACGAAGGATGAGATTGCTCACATTAACGGTGCTTCGGGTTTTATGAGGGAAAACAAGCCAGGTTAGCGATCAAGGTTGATACTCTTTCTTACCAAGTGAAGCTAAGTCATTCATCTAATTAGGGGCTATTTTTTATCCACAAAATCTGTGGATAACTCTGTGGATTAAACGG
>JASJGW010000315.1:0-10325 GCA_033791305.1 Gammaproteobacteria bacterium
GCAGCAAACCCGGTTACCTTGCCACATAGCGAAATTGCCCACCGGGTTATGCTGTGGCATGAATTTCTCGATAGCCCGTGTACCTTCGCATTTGCTTCCACCTGAAAATCATTCCATCCGGCCACGAAATGACGCCGCATGGCACTCACCCCGGTATGCAGATACCCGAAACACACGTGATCCCAGCTCAACAGTTACGTCGAATTCACCAGAAAGTCTATGGTAAACTTCCGCCATCCATCAACAACACACTCATGACCTGGCTGGATGTATGCCTTCAAAACTAAAACTCTTTTATAACGGAGTCTGGCGCCGAACCGCCGGTTATCTGTACCACAAGTGGTATTACGAACGGGACAAGGTCTGGATCAATACCCGCTTCCTCGGCATCACCACAATGAAGTCTGTCAGCGACATGTGGAATTATCAGGAAATAATTTCTGATACAAAGCCAGGCATCATTGTCGAGTTCGGTTCATTCGCCGGGGGCTCCGCACTCTATTTCAACCTGATCGGGCGTGCTGTAAATCCCGGGATAAAGGTGCTCTCGGTCGATATTGATCACAGCCTGCTGGACCCCCGCGTCAAGGACTATCCTGAAATCGAGTTTCTTGAATCGAGCAGCACAGATGCCGGTGTCGCCCTGCGCATCGCGGAATTGCGCCGGGAAAACCCGGGACCTGCATTTTTTATCCTGGACAGCGATCACAGAAAAGCACACGTCCTGTCCGAGCTGATCAGCCTCCGTGAGGTACTGCAGCACGGCGACTACGTGATTGTCGAGGATTCGAATATTAACGGCCACCCGGTTGCAAGAAACTGGGGCGCAGGACCTTTTGAGGCGATGGAGGAATACTTCCGGCGCTACCCGGATGATTACAGCAGGGACACACAGCGGGAACACCGATTCGCATTCACCATGGCCACCAATGGTTTCCTGGTATTCAGGGAGAAAGGTGACGCCGTCTCAGGCCCTGAGAAAATCGACTGAATACTTGACCAGGAATTCACGGGTCACATCAAGCCGGCGCTGGTACTTTTCCCTGCGCCCCCTGCTGTCAGTCTGCAAGCGTCCCAGCCATGCACGCAGCAACTGCTTCAGCCAGGTGAAGATCATGTGCACCAGGAACAGCGGCTTGAATACAAGTGTAAATACCCTGATTTTCCAGGCCGGCTCATGCTTGCGAAAATACTTGAACATGCTCTGTCGAATGACCAGCATCATCCTTGCCTTATTCTTACTGGAGCTTGCACCGCCGACATGAAAAACCACGGGTACCGGTGAATAGGCCAGCCCGTAGCCGGCATCATGAATGCGCCGACACAGGTCGGCCTCCTCGAAATACATGAAGAAACGGGGGTCGAACCCCTGCAGCTGCTGCACGACCTCGCTGCGCACGGCCAGCGCCGCTCCCATCGCCACCTCGATCGGCTGCCACTGCTCAAAATTAAATTGCTTGCGGCGATAGCGGTCATGGCTGCGCTTGAACAAGCCCAGCGTCCCCATAAATGTGTCACTGTAGAGGTAGGCACCCAGCGTCGGAAATCCACGTACCGAATGCTGTGGCATTTCATCATAGCCCAGTATCTTGCAGCCAAAGGCCGCCACTTCAGGATGCGCTTCAAACTCGCCAAGCAAATTCGGAATTGTCGTTGCAGTGATTTCAGTATCGCTGTTCAGGAACAGGACAACCCGGCCCCTGGCGCGTTCCAGGCCAGCATTATTCGCCCGGCCAAAACCGGCATTCTCCTTGTTTGCTATTAATTCGACAGCGCCACCGGCCGCCCTGATCGCCTCAACAGAGCCGTCCTCACTGTTATTATCGATAACAATGATCTGCACCGCCGCCTGTTCAGGCTCAAACTGCCGGATACTGTTAATACACGCCAGCGTCCTTTCCCGCGTATTCCAGTTAACGATCAGGATTGACAGGTCAATATCAGTAGCCATAACAACAAATAGCGCAGAGACCGGGGATCAATACAGAAACAGCCGCTAAACAGACGTCACAATCATGACTTGTTTGGCGACGTCGATAGCCAGCGCCTTGTGAACCAGGTCGAGGAATACCCGGTGGACAAGCTTCCCTGATATCGATTTGCTTGTAAGAAAATCTTTCAGGCCTCTTCACGTAACACACCGACCATGTCGATCATGGTTGGCAACATCAGGTACCGGTAACCCAGCAACCATCTAAAAAGACCCAGCGAACGCACCACCTTCAGAAGGTCTGCCACAATGCCTCTTAACAGCATGCCACGCTCCCGATAGTATTTACCGCTTAAATGTACCATCCCCAGTGATTCATCCAGCTTCCGAAAATCACCCTGCCTTGGTGTATGCCACAGGCTGGCATCACTTCCATCCCAGTCAATGCGGGGGAACAGTTTTTTAACGCCTTCCCTGGTGAATCGCCAGTAATCCGATGGATAGCCATGGAATTTCCAGGCAAAGGGAACCGATAACACAATCCTCCCACCCGGCTTTAACAGCTGCTCCATATTCTCTGCCATCAGAAATGGATTGTCACAATGCTCCATAACACTAAAAGAAAAAATAGTCCCGAAACGTTGATGCCCCAGCTTTTCATCAATAGCATCAAAAGACTGCGTTAGATCAAGTGTCGTATCGACACCCTTTCCTTCACTTAGATCAACACCGATATAAGTATCTCCGGGAAAGAATGAGCGTAAATCCTGGGTTTCACCATAGTCGCGCGACCCTACCTCCAGAAAAGGTCCGGATAGTTTGTCCTTGTGCTTAAGGACAAACTGGTACTGATTGGTATCTCCCATGATTCAATTTCCCGCTTAATTTAACGCCAGGACCTTCATGTTAACAAATATCGCGAGGCATGGAAGACCAGGCGATTAATCCGTGATTTTCCAGGCGCACATCCAGTTTGCCGGGCCGAAATCCGGCTACTCGCCGTCCAGGATATGGCGCATCGCATCAAATGTCTGCCGCAACGTATACTCAAGCTCGCATTTTTTTCTGCCGGCAGCAGCCATGGCTGTAACCAACCCCGGATCACCGGCAAGCGTATCAATCGCTGTTATCCACTGTTGCTTCGATACGGCGTGAAACCCGGTTACACCATCAGCAACCAAATCCCGGTTGACCCCGTAGGGTGATGTAATCACCGGCAACCCTGATGCCATGTACTGTAGTACTTTCAGACCACATTTCCCGCGCGTCCAGGCGTCATCCCGCATCGGCGCTATCCCTATGGTGGAATTTGCCAGCTCTGTCGTTTCTGTGGACGGCGACCAGGGAATGTTGTCAATCGGCAGGACACCGGACTGCAGTTCAAAATCCGCAATGATTTTCAGTCGCAGGCCACTGACTCTGTCACAGGCATTTTCAAGGGTCGGCAGAATATCGATCAGGTACTTGCGGGTAGACCGACTGCCAATCCAGACAAGCACCAGATCATCCTGCGGTTTATCGCTGACAGGACTGTAGCGCTCGATTTCAATGGAGGTCGGCACCACTGACACATTGTTGTTAAAGCGCGCTGCCTCTGCTGCAAGGTAACTGTTCCCGGCCCAGACATGATCACAGCGCCTGACCATCTTCCTGAAACGGGCAGGACGTTGCGAAAAGCGCCCGCTACGCGGAACAAAAATTGCGTCATCAAAGTCAAATATCAGGCATTTACTGACCTGGCGCAGACGTAATCCATATAACCCACCGGCTGCCCGACGCAACACCACGACTGCATCAGACTTTGACGCTACCTGTAAAATTCTTCGGTGACCAGAAAATGTTTTGTCGTCAGTGAGATGAGAAGGCGTCCAGCCATGGCCGAGAAACAGCTCGAAATAGTTCAGCGCACGATAGCGGGTTGAGGATGCCTGCTCCCCTTTTGACACAAAAAGTATTGACCGCTGTTTCATGATCCCGATTTGCGATCACAGCCAGGACGTACATCAGACACGAATCGACCAGGATGGTGGTTCACTTTCATATAATCCGGCTCGGACAGTGTCATACCGTCTCAACAACATGGATCATCCGGCTTAATATTGACCAGACCTTCCCCGGGTCAAGGGTTTCGTAGCATGCGGGAAACACGGAAGAAGCGCCACTAAAGGTACATTTTTTACTGTGACAGGGGGCACACTCGAATTCCACCTGCATATGCACCTGCGCCTCCCCCAGCGTACCGATCAGGCCAGGATCCGTAGAACCGTAGAGCGTGATACTGGGCGTCCCCAGCGCTGCCGCCAGGTGCGCCAGCCCGGTATCGACGCCGACCACGCCGCTGGCACTTGCAATGAGCGTGGCAAGTTCGCCCAACTGCATGTGTGGCAGCACTTCAACAACCGGGTGGACCGCAGCAATGCGTATGGCGCGTTGCCGCTCGGCCTCGTTGCCCCAGGGGAGCTTTACCTGCAGGTCCTGAGCAGCGGCCATGCCTGCCAGTTCGATCCAGTATTCTTCCGGCCAGTGCTTGGTCGGCCAGGTGGTGCCGTGCAGGAACACCAGGCTGGGCTCCCGCCCCTGGCGGGCAAACTGCTGCCGTATACCATAATCGGGCAAGGCATCCGGCAACGCATAACCCAGCGCCGCGGCAAACAGCTGGCGAACGCGCTGCACAGCATGCTGCTGGCGCGGTATGGCAATTTTTTTGTGGTAGGCGCGCGCCGCGAGCGGTTCCCGCGCACTGTTCCGATCCAGCCCGGCACGCGGGCCACATGCAAAACGTGTGATCACCGAACTCTTCAACAGCCCCTGGGCGTCGATCACCAGATCGTACTGCCGACTGCGGAGCTGCCGCACCGCGGCCTGAGGCTCGCCGGAGCACAGCACCTGCAGCGGACTGCGCTTCCAGCGCCGCAGGGCCACCGGGATCACGGTATCGACGGCCGCATGCCATGCCGGCACCTCGACGAAGGCCTCCTCGACAACCCAGTCAAACCGGATCCCGGGTCGCTGCTGCGCGGCGTCGGTCAGCGCGGACAGGGTATGCAGCACGTCACCCAGAGACGAGGTTTTTACAACCAGCACTCTCACCGCTTCATCACTTCTTCCATGGCGTCGATTATCCGTGCCGGCGTCAGTTCCTTCAGGCATTTCAGGTGCCCCAGTGGACACTCCCGCTTGAAACACGGACTGCAGTCCAGCCCGAGTCGCTCCACCTGCGCAGTATCCGCAAGCGGCGGGGTAAACCCCGGGTCAGACGAACCGTAAATTGCCACCATGGGACGCTGCAGGGCGGCAGCGACATGCATCAGGCCGGAATCATTGGTTACCACGAAGGCAGCCGTGGCCAGCAGGTCGATGGCCTCCGCCAGGCTGGTACGACCGGCCAGGTTTGCACAGCGATCACCCGCCAGGGCATTGATCCTGCTGCACACCGCGGCATCATTTGCAGAGCCAAACAACCAGACATGCCAGTCCTTGTCGAGCCAGGTCTGCGCAACCCGTGCATAGTACTCCTCCGGCCACTGCTTCGCCGGGCCAAATTCCGCCCCCGGACAGAGCGCCAGTACCGGCTTGTATTTGTTAACGACGCCGAGCCGCTCTGCGGCAGCCAGGCGATCTCTCGCTTCGGAAACCAGCACCGGCCCGGGTACAGGTTCAGGCAAGCTGGCACCATCAGGCAGGCCCAGAGCGACAAACCGCTGCACCGTCATCGGCAAACGCTGCTTGTCGAGACGGCGGCAGTCATTCAGCAACCACTGGCGCATCTCACCGACGTAGCCGGTTCGCAACGGGATCCTTGCCCAGAACAACACCAGTGCAGATTTCAGGGAATTGGGCAATACAATCGCCTGCTCGTATTTGGCCGCACGCAGGCTGATACCCAATTGTCGCCGCACCCCCAGCCGCAACTCGCCATGGCCCAGCGGCATATTGATGGCCGTGCGCACTTCCGGCATACGCTCCAGCAGCGGCAGAGTCCAGCCCGGTGCGAGTACATCGATGGAGCGCCCTGCGTCCCGAGCCTTGAGCAGCTTGAACAAGCTCTGGGCCATGACCATGTCGCCGACCCAGGAGGGAGCGACAATGAGAACGGCACTCACAGCGAGCGGGCCTCATTGTAGCAGGCATGTTTCAATTTCAGGCTGGCTCTGTACATTGACCTCATGCTGAATCTGTAGCCCGGATACAGTGAAACGAAAACCGGCGGGATTGCTAATCGTGCTGTTCTACCGCCGGCATCCCTGCGCTCCGCAGGTCGGAATAGCGTAGCGCAATTCGACAACTCATTGTATACGTCGGATGACAGGGCTGGGCAGCCAATCTGACCGACAGTCCCGTTTATACCACCGTCAGCCAGTCTTCATACGCACTCACGCGCCCATGCACCACGTCAAAATACAGGGATTGCAGGCGCTCGGTCACCGGACCGCGATTACCCTCGCCAATGGTGCGGTCATCCACCTCACGGATCGGCGTGACCTCCGCCGCAGTGCCGGTAAAAAAGGCCTCATCCGCGAGGTACACTTCATCACGGGAAATACGTTTTTCACGCACCGTTAGCCCTTCATCTGCTGCCAGCTCCATCAACGTATCGCGAGTGATACCCTCCAGCGCCGAGCTCGTATCCGGTGTATACAACACACCGTCGCGCACAATAAAAATATTCTCGCCGCTGCCCTCGGCCACAAAACCGTGATTGTCCAGCAACATGGCTTCATCATAGCCGGATGTCAGCGCCTCGTTCAAAGCCAGCATGGAATTGATGTAATTACCGGTTGCCTTGGCCTTGCACATGGTGATATTCACATGGTGACGCGTGTATGACGACGTCTTGATGCGAATGCCTTTTTCCATATTCTCGGCACCCAGGTAGGCACCCCATTCCCAGGCCGCCACCATCCCGTGCACCTTGAGATTATCGGCCCGCAGGCCCATGCCTTCCGAGCCATAGAAAAACATCGGGCGGATATAGGCAGACTCCAGCTGATTCTCGCGTACGGCCGTTATTTGCGCAGCGTTAATTGTTTCCTGATCCCAGGAAACCGGCATCATCATGATGTGCGCAGAACCGAACAGGCGCCGGGTATGATCCTGCAGGCGAAAGATCGCTGCACCCTTGTCTGTCTTGTAGGCACGTACCCCTTCAAAGACACCCATGCCGTAATGCAGGGAATGGGTCAGGACATGGACCTTTGCCTCACGCCAGGGTACCAGCTCGCCATCCATCCAGATGACGCCATCACGATCAGCCATAGACATACTTCAATCTCCAAAATTTAAAAATACTGTAGCCCGGACAAGGCACAGCGGAATCCAGGGGATATGATGACGCCTTGTCCCGGATTCCGCTGTGCCTTGTCCGGGCTACTCTGTGTGCATAAACCGGTCCCAGATCCCGGCCACCGCCGCATGATGTTGTGCCAGTTCATCGTGATCGGTCACACCCGGCTGCTCCTGCAATACAAGGTGGTTGATACGACGCCGGCTGGCACAATATGCATCGGCCAGAACCCTGACATCGTCGCCGGACATCAACCCGGCCCGGGCAAAGGCATCCAGCAAACCCAGGGTATCCGTATGCCTGAGTATACCGGTATGCTCATCAGACCAGAGCAGCGTGCCACATTGAACCATAAATTCAATATCAACGATACCGCCACGGCAGTGCTTCAGGTCGACCTGCTCTGCATTCGACTTGTCCAGTTCATCACGCATACGCTGGCGCATCTCCAGCACTTCCTTGCGTAACTTCCCCGCCTCGCGCGGTCGCGCCAGCACGCCGGAGCGAATACGTTCGAACTGCCGCACGATCTCCCCGCCGCCGGCGACCACACGGGCACGCACCAGCGCCTGGTTTTCCCAGGTCCAGGCATTGCGGCGCTGATACTCGGCAAAGGCTTCAAGACTGCTTACCAGCAGGCCGGATGCACCATTCGGTCGCAGGCGCATATCTACCTCGTAGAGGATGCCGGCCGACGTATAGGTATTCAGAATATGAATAATGCGCTGGCTGAGACGGGTAAAAAACTCACTGTTATTCAGAATCTGCGGTCCTGCCGTATGTTGCTCATTACCACTGCTGTCATGCAGAAAAACGATATCCAGGTCCGAACCATAACCAAGCTCTTTACCACCCAGTTTGCCATAGGCCACAACACCGAACCGTGCTTCACGCAGCTTGCCATGCACCATGTAGCCTGGCGACCCATAGCGTTCGACAAGGTGATTCCAGGCCAGCTGCATGACCCTGTCCAGCACCACCTCGGCAATAAAAGTGAGATAATCGCCGACATGCTCTACCGACAATCCGGTCACGATATCCGCCGCCGCAACATGCAGCACACTGGCCTGCTTGAACTGGCGCAACCGGTCCATCTGCTGTTCAAGATCATCAGGCGGCAGACCTGCCAACTGCACCTCCAGCACCCCCTGCAAACCTGCCTTGTCCAGCGGGTCATACAGGCTACGGGGATCGAGTAGTTCATCGAGCAATACCGGATGGCGGGATAACAGCGATGCCACCCAGCTGCTGGCGGCACATAACTGCGACAATTGCGACAAGGCCATCGGATTTTCTACCAGCAGGGACAGGTAGGTAGTACGTCCGGCGACCGCCTCCAGCAAGCCGCACATGGACTTCAGCACGCTTAATGGCTGCCCCCCGGCCGCCGCAGCATTCAGCACCAGCGGCATCAATTCGTCCAGGCGCTGCCGGCCCTGTTCGCCCAGATAGCGTGTCACCGGACCTTCACGAAACGCCTCCAGCCACTGCAAGGCAGCGTCGGCCTCCTCAAAACCGGCAGCGATCAGGATACCAATGGCAGTATCGCTGTCTGTTTCCCCGCGCCACACTTCAGCAAAACCCGGTGTATGCTGCCGGTGTTCGACGTCAACCCGGGTTGCCGGAGCGGCAAACACCTGTTCGAAGTGTTCCTGTACCAGCTGCCGGTGCTGATCGAGCGCCTGCCTGAAGTCCTCCCAGCCAGGAAACCCCATGGCAAAGGCAAGCCGAATCCTGCCGGGTTCATCTTCAGGCAGGGTATGTACCTGCTGGTCAGCATAGGCCTGCAACCTATTTTCCGTGCGCCGCAGAAAACCATAGGCCTCGGCAAGCTGCAGGCTCACATGGGCAGGCAGGTAGCCAAGCACAGCAAGCGCATCCAGCACATCCAGCACGCCCCGCTGTTGCAATATCTGCTGACGGCCGCCACGCACCAGCTGAAACGCCTGCGCAATGAATTCTATTTCACGGATACCACCCGGGCCGAGCTTGATGTTGTCCTGCATACCCTTGCGCTCGACTTCACGAACAATCTGTTCCTTGAGACTGCGCAGGGAATCAAACGCACTAAAATCCAGGTAGCGCCGATAGACAAACGGGTGCAACAGTTTCATCAGTTGTCTGGCTGGTTTTGCCGGCCCGGCAACGGGGCGTGCCTTTATCATGGCGTAACGTTCCCACTCCCGGCCCTGCAATTGATAGTAGTCAGCCAGCGCATCAAAATTTGCCACCAGCGAACCACTGTCACCGTAGGGGCGCAGGCGCATGTCAACGCGGAACACAAAGCCATGTTCGGTCTGCTCATCAAGCATCCGGATCAACTGCTGACCCAGTTGCAGATAAAACTCTTCGGGTATTTCCCGGCACTTTTTCCACACCGGTTCACCATCCGGATAGGCAAAGATCAAATCAATGTCCGATGAAAAATTCAGCTCGCACGCCCCCAGCTTGCCCATGCCAAGGACCACCAGTCCGGGTTTGAATTTCCTCGCAGACAAATTGAGACGCTTCAGGGACTCCTTGCCAAGATAGTCAAGTGATGCCGAAATACAGCTGTCTGCCAGCGCTGACAGATCATGCAGTACTTCATTCAGCGGTGTCCATCCAGCCAGGTCACGCCAGGCGATGCGTAGCATTTCCTGCTTGCGGAATACCCGCAACCGCTCGCCCAGCGCGGCAGCGTCCCCGGCACCCTTTAATACCCGTCCGAGCTTGCGCTGATATTCACCGCTGGCATAGTCAGCCAGCAGGTCGCCATTACCCAGCAGGCCGTACAGCATCGCAGGGTCCTGGATACAGGCTTGTGTAACGAAATCACTGCAGGCCCAGACACGCATCATGCTGGCAGTAAAATCAGGGTTGCGAGGTACCGGACATTGCGCCTCATTCGACGCTTCGGTGAAGGCCTCCCAGGAAGCAGCCAGAAGTTCCCGCAGGGACGCGGGCAGTTCGACTGCCTGCTGCCTGTTGACCGCCATCGGCATGTGTATCCGGCTAGTAGTCATTCAACATGATAATTGCGGATTCAGCGTCCCTGTGGTGTTACGCAGCAAGGCGCAGTGCGAAGGCAATGGCCCATTCCCTTGTCGAGCACTGGAACGCAGCGGCGGG
>JASJGW010000316.1:0-11426 GCA_033791305.1 Gammaproteobacteria bacterium
CGACAGGCAGATCTCGGCTGCCAGCATCTTCGGAGTGATATCCTGCGGTTGCAGCTCACCAGACGCGAGGCGGCCTGCAAGCATCTGCACGGCCCGGGTAATATCCCACTGGCCGCCATAATTTGCCGCAATCACCAGATCCAGGTCTGAGTTGCCACGGGTTTCTTCCTCGGCTGCGGCAATCAGTGCACAAAGATTGTCCGAGAAGGCGGTGCGATCACCAATAAAGCGCAGCCTGACACCATTCCTTTTCAGTGCAGCCACTTCCTTCTTAAGGGCATTTACGAACAGATCCATGATCAGGCTGACTTCCTCACCCGGACGCCGCCAGTTCTCACTACTGAAGGCAAACAGGGTAAGTACCTTGATATTTTTATCCAGACAGGCCTCTACCGCGCGCCGGACCGACTTGACACCTTCACGATGTCCGACATATCGCGGCAGTAAACGCGCGCGCGCCCAGCGACCGTTACCATCCATGATGATAGCGATATGGCGTGGCAAACTGCCCTGATTGCTGTCTTCTATCATCCAGAAAAACCCGATGCACCCTTAATCCTGCTATATTCACCAATACCTGTACGGTTATAACGCTTCAAATGCGCCTCTAGATTTCCATCAACTCGGCTTCCTTGGTTGCAAGGACCTTGTCAACCTCTGCAACATGCGTATCAGTTATCTTCTGGATGGCATCCTGTGCCTTGTGCTCTTCATCTTCAGAAATATCCTTTTCCTTGAGCAGATCCTTGAAATCATTGTTCGCATCGCGCCTGATATTACGGATAGCAACCTTTGCCGCCTCGCCATCGTGACGCACGACCTTTACCAGTTCACGGCGGGTCTCTTCAGTCAGGGGTGGCATGGGAATACGAATAACCGTCCCGGCCGTTGCCGGATTCAGTCCCAGGTCGGATTTAAGAATGCTCTTCTCGATTGCCTGCACCATCGGCTTTTCCCAGGGTGTCACCGTGAGTGTGCGCGCATCCTCCACACCGATATTCGCCACCTGCGAGATCGGCACATCCGAACCGTAATAATCAACCACCAGATGATCCAGCAAACTGGGGTGTGCCCGACCGGTGCGCACCCTGCTGAGGGTCTGCTTGAAGGCATCGATACTCTTGTCCATGCGCACACCGGCATCCTGCAAAATTTCCTTTATCATTACCTAACTCTCCACCAGGGTTCCAATATCCTGCCCGTCCATAATTCGGCCAAGATGGCCGGCTTCAAACACATTAAACACACGCAGTGGCATATTGTGTTCACTGCAAAGCACCAGTGCGGTTGCATCCATAACACCCAGTTTCTGCACCAGGGCCTCGTCATAACTAATGCGCCGGTAAAGCGTTGCATCGGGGTCAGTAACCGGGTCAGCCGTGTAGACGCCATCGACCTTGGTTGCTTTCAACATGATGTCTGCACCGATTTCAATGGCTCGCAAACTGGCTGCAGAGTCGGTGGTAAAAAACGGATTACCGGTGCCTGCAGCAAAAATGACAACCCGCCCCTGTTCAAAATGCTGTATTGCCTGCCGGCTGGAATACGGTTCGCAAACCTGGTCGATTGTCAGCGCCGACATCACGCGGCAGGCAGTCCCGGTTTTCTCAATGGCATCCTGCATGGCAAGCGCGTTAATAACCGTTGCCAGCATCCCCATGTGATCGCCGCTCACCCGGTTCATGCCCTGCGCAGCCAGACCGGCGCCCCGCAGGATATTTCCTCCGCCGATCACCAGCCCCAGTTGGGTCCCATGGCTAACGACGTCATGTATTTCACCGGCCAGCCGCTGTGCCACGTCCGGATCAATCCCGTGCGTGCTCTGCCCTATCAGCGCCTCACCGCTCAGTTTCAGCAATACTCGCTTGTATAACATGTAATATCCTTTACATACAATATGTTACAAATTATATCACCTGAAAATACCTGGCGGGCATTGTCTTATGTTTTCCACGAGATTGCCATAAAAAAACGGGGTCGAAAATCGACCCCGTCCTATCATCCTTCAAAACAGACATCAGCGGCTTCCCTGCACTGCGTCGGTGGCG
Organism: Gammaproteobacteria bacterium; assembly: GCA_033791305.1. Lineage (GTDB taxonomy): Bacteria > Pseudomonadota > Gammaproteobacteria > UBA9214 > UBA9214 > UBA9214. The sequence continues at coordinate 2,049 of JASJGW010000316.1, forward strand.
TATCAACCACCCTTGACCTGTGCCATCACCTCGTCAGCAAAATTTTCTGACTTCTTTTCGATGCCCTCTCCCAGTTCAACCCGCTCAAAACGCACGACACTGGCACCCGACTGTTCCAGCAACTTGCCAACCGTCAGATCCGGGTCCTTGACAAAGGTCTGGCCAAGCAAGGTAATTTCACCGAGGAACTTGCGAATTCTACCGGTGATCATTTTCTCAATGATATCGTCAGGTTTGCCACTCTCACGTGCCTGGGCGGTAAAAACATCACGCTCGGCTGCAATCATGTCTGCAGGGACCTGATCCTCGGAAACACAAACCGGGCGCGGGTCATGCGCCGCTATATGCATTGCCAGGTCCTTGCCAAGCACCGCATCGCTGCCGGCAAGTTCTACCAGCACACCAATACGCACACCATGACGGTAACTGGCAATCGCGTTATCACTTTCCACTCGGGTAAAACGTCGCACGGTGATGTTCTCGCCAATCGTTGCAATCAGTGCCTTGCGTGTATCCTCAATAGAGGTGGCATCACCATCCTTGAGCGGCATCGCCATAAGCGCCTCCAGATCTGCAGGATTATCCGCCAACACCCGTTTCGCAATGGCTGCAGAAAAGTCCTGAAAATCCTCCTTCTTGGCAACGAAATCAGTTTCGCAATTTACCTCGACTATGGCTGCTTTCTTGCTGTCAGCACTCATTTCGATAACAATCAGGCCTTCTGCAGCAATACGGCTGGCCTTCTTGTCGGCCTTGGCCAGGCCGGTTTTGCGTAAGGCATCGATGGCCGCATCCATATCACCATCAGCATCAACCAGTGCCTTCTTGCACTCCATCATTCCGGAGCCGGTACGTTCGCGCAGTTCTTTTACGTGCGCAGCAGTAATTGCCATATCAAATATCCTCTGGATTTATTACGCGTTCTGAAGAACGCCCTGCCACGCAGCGCTTACTCTTTCCCGGCTTCAACCTTATCCACCGTCCCAGGCTCGACTGCCGCTGCTTCCGGTACGACTGCCGCTGCTTCCGGCTCGGCAGCCGGCTTCTCCGGAGCAGCTGTCTTCTTTACCGTGACCTTGTCTGTGGTTTTTTTGGTGGCGGCTCTGGCTTTCTTCTTGACCGGCTTGACTACATCACCCTCGGCAAGCTCGACAAACTCGTCGGTTGAATCGGCAACTGCGTGCGCAACACTCAGTTTGCCCGTATCGACAGCATCGGCAGCAGATTCAACAAACAGCTTGATGGCCCGAATGGCGTCATCATTACCGGGAATTACATAATCGACAGCTTCCAGGGAGTTATTGGTATCAACGACACCAATAACCGGTATACCCAGTTTTTTCGCTTCACTGACAGCTATCTTTTCGTGACCAACATCTATGACAAACATGGCATCCGGTATGCCACGCATATTCTTGATGCCACCCAGGCTGCGTTCCAGCTTTTCCAGTTCACGCGTCAACATCAGGGCTTCTTTCTTGCTGATCTTGTCAAAGTAACCATCTTCAGACATGGCTTCAAGATCTTTCAGTCGCTTGATTGACGCACGCACTGTCTTGTAATTGGTCAACATACCGCCCAGCCAGCGATGGTTGACGTAAGGCATATCGCAACGTTGCGCACTCTCACTGATTGTCTGCTGTGCAGAACGTTTGGTGCCAACGAACAGTACCGTTCTGCCATTGGCGACCATGCTACTGAGGTAATTCATGGCCTCAGTGAACAGAGGCATGGTCTTTTCGAGGTTGATAATATGGATCTTGCCGCGTTCGCCGAAGATATAGGGAGCCATCTTCGGGTTCCAGTAACGGGTCTGGTGACCAAAATGCACGCCAGCTTCAAGCATCTGGCGCATAGTGACATCTGCCATCTTAAATTCTCCAATTTTCAGGGTTAGGCTTCCATGCACCCCATGACAGCAACCCATTTTGACTGCAGCTGTCCGCTCGCGGTCAATCAGGCACCCTGCTGCATGTGCCGGTACATGTGTGAATTAGGTCAAGCGAAACAACAAGCCCCACTTAACAAGCCCGCCTTTATACCATACACTCCCGTGCACAGCAATCTGGAGCTAGGCCCCGGACTCTCATCGGCTCAGCCTCAACTTTAAAAATATCAGGATCTTAGATGCCGGTTTCTATAAAAACCCCCGCTGAAATTGACAAAATGCGTATCGCCGGACGTCTCGGCGGCGAGGTCCTGAAGATGATCCGTCCCTACGTAAAACCCGGTGTAACCACCAATGAACTGGACCGCATCTGTCACGACTACATCGTTAATGAGCAACAGGCGATCCCGGCACCGCTCAATTATCGCGGTTTTCCAAAGTCAATCTGCACCTCGGTCAACCACGTAGTGTGCCATGGCATACCCGGCGACAAGGTGTTAAAGAAAGGTGACGCCATAAATATTGATATCACCGTCATCAAGGACGGGTTTCATGGTGACACCAGCAAGATGTTCTTCGTCGGGGAACCCACTGTCGCCGCAGAGCGGCTGGCACACATCAGTCATGAATGCATGAAAGTCGGTATTGGAATGGTCAAGCCCGGCATCCATCTTGGAGACATCGGTCACGCCATCCAGACGTATGCTGAAAAACATAACTGCTCCATTGTCCGCGAGTACTGCGGACATGGCATCGGCCGGGAGTTTCATGAAGATCCACAGGTGTTGCACTACGGCAAACCGGGTACCGGCATAAAACTGGAAGCCGGCATGACATTTACCATCGAACCCATGGTGAACGCCGGCAAACGTCACACGAAATTGCTACCGGATGGCTGGACGGTAGTCACCAAGGACCACAGCCTTTCAACACAGTGGGAGCACACCATCCTGGTGACAGAGTCCGGTCATGAAGTACTGACCTGTCTGCCAGGCGATGAAATTTAGGATAGTGCCGTCCAATAAAGAATAATTCTCGCCAAGACGCAAAGATCGCAAGGTTAAAACCGTACAGTTCAAAAAGCTATTATATTTTTTTCCTGGCGTCTTTGCGTCTTGGCGAGAGAAATTATAGCGTTTATGGATGGAAACCAGGATAGATCCAACACCGGCATGACATATTCCGATTCAGATTCAGCAACCACGGCAACGTTTGAGTCCTGGTTCCAGCTGCACACACTGGATGCAGCACTCACTGCCACCGGGAACCCCCTCATACCTTTCAAGGACTGCCTGAAACACGGCCAGGAGGTTTTAAGAAAAGAATTTGAGAACGGTGCCGGGGCACCCGCTCTCATCCGCGGCCGTTCCTGGCAGATCGACCAGGTGTTACAACGCGCATGGCCACGGTTCATGGGACAGGTCACGGAGCAGCTGGCGCTGGTCGCCGTCGGCGGTTACGGACGCAGCGAATTGATGCCGGGGTCGGACGTGGACCTGCTGATACTGCTACCCGACAATGAAAACAACCAGTTTGACCAGCAGATCACTGAACTAGTGACTTTTCTCTGGGACATAGGTCTGGAGGTCGGGCACAGCATACGCACCATCAAGGACTGCGTCGAACAGTCACTTGCTGATGTCACAGTGGTAACCAACATCATGGAAGCTCGCTTGCTGGCAGGATCTGAAGATCTGTTCCGACACATGCAGAAAAGTACGGCGCCCGCAAAGATCTGGAACAACCAGGACTTTTTTGAAGTAAAGAGCAAGGAACAGCGTAGCCGTTATAAAAAATATCACGACACCGCCTACAACCTGGAACCGAACATCAAGGAAGGCCCGGGCGGACTGCGTGACATCCAGATGATTGCATGGGTCGCAAACAGGCACTTCGGCACTGCCTCGCTTGAACAGCTGGTTGACCGGAATTTCCTGACACACAAGGAGTACCAAACCCTGGTCGACGGACGCGACCTGCTCTGGAACATACGCTTTGCCCTGCACACGCTCACCGGCCGGGGCGAAGACCGTTTGTTGTTTGACTACCAGCGCACTCTGGCGAAGACTTTCGGTTTTCATGACGATAACAGCAGGCTTGGTGTAGAAGCCTTCATGAAGCAGTACTACCGTACCATCATGGAACTGAGCCGCCTGAATGAAATGCTGCTGCAACTGTTTCACGAGAACATCCTGCATCCCGGGGGGCCGGCTGAACCGGTGACGATCAACAGGCGGTTCCAGAGTCGCAGCGGCTATATTGAAATAAGCAATGATCGGGTATTCAGCAAGCAGCCATTTGCCCTGCTCGAAATATTCCTGCTGCTGGAACAGGATCCCGAGCTGCACGGCGTACGCGCCGGTACCATTCGCGCCATCCGCCAGCATCGCCATCTTATCAACGATAATTTTCGCAATGATATCAGGGCCCGCAGTTTGTTCATGGAAATATTCAGGCAGCCGCAGGGTATTACGCACGAACTGCGACGCATGAACACATATGGCATCCTGGCCGCCTACCTGCCGGCATTCGAACACATCGTCGGACTCATGCAGTACGACCTGTTTCACAGTTACACGGTAGATGCACACATTCTTACCGTGGTGCGTAACCTGCGTCGCTATACCGTGCATAAATTCGCACTTGAGCTTCCATTATGCAGCCACATCACCGCCACTATCCCCAAGCCTGAACTGCTGTACCTTGCAGGACTGTTTCACGACATTGCCAAGGGGCGTGGCGGCGATCACTCGATTTTGGGAGGCAAGGATGCCCATGAATTCTGCAGTCTGCATGGCCTCGGTGACTATGATACAAACCTGGTTACCTGGCTGGTTAACCAGCACCTGCTGATGTCATCCACTGCACAACGTGAAGACATCAGTGACCCTGTTGTCGTCAACCGGTTTGCAAAAATTATGGGAGATACTGTCCACCTTGATTACCTTTATCTGCTGACAGTAGCCGATATTCGTGGCACCAATCCCGACATGTGGAACACCTGGAAAGATGCCCTGCTGAAACAACTCTACTACAACACACGACGCGCACTGCAACGCGGCCTGCAGGACCCGCTGGAACGCGCCGAGCACATCCAGCAGGTACAGCAGGCTGCGACAGATCTGCTGGAGGAACTGACACCGGCTGCACAGGCACTGTGGAACAAATTTGGTGAAGAATATTTTCTCCGGCATTCACCCGAACAGCTTGCCCATCACACCCGCTTGCTGATGAACAGGACAGGCAACAGCAATATTGTAGACGTTCAACCGGTAACAGAACGCGGCGGCACGGAAATATTCATCTTCGCCCCGGCCGAGACAGGCCTGTTTAGCAGGATTGCCGCGGTACTCGACCAGCTTGGTCTGAATGTTGTCGATGCCGGTATAACCACCACCGCCGACAACCATATCATGGATACCTTTCAGGTACTGGAAGAGTCCGGCACGCCGGTCGAAGGTGGTCATCGTGCTGAAGAAATCCACACCGCCCTGCTTGACGAGGTCAACAGCAAGGGCCGCAAGACCTGGAAAATATCCCGGCGTACACCCCGCCAGTACCAGCATTTCCCCATCAAAACACACATTGAATTCAAGCTGGACAAGCTTGATCAGCGTACCGTCATGGAGATCGTGACGACTGACCGTCCTGGCCTGCTCTCCCGAATCGGACGAGCCTTTGCCGACTGCGAAATCAAACTGCTGAATGCCAGGATCGCCACGCTGGGCTCACGCGCTGAAGATGTATATTACATTACTGACAGCAACAACCAGCCGCTGACAGACGCACTGATCTCCGAATGCCTGGAAAAGGCGATCCACAAGTACCTGGATGATGAAGAGTCTTCAGGCAGCAGGTAGTTCAACCAGCTCAATGGCATTACCATCAGGATCCCGGCAAAACAGAGCCCGGCGACCTGACCGGCTGAGCGTATAGCTGATACCGGCAGATTCAAGCGCTGCCTCGACCGTATTCAGTTCTGTCACGTCCATGGCAACATGCCGGTCCCGTCCACCATGTTCCGGCAACGCACCCTGCCCGTTTGTTGCCGGCAGTTCCAGCAGGTGAATTTGCCCGGCACCCACTATCAGCCATGCACCCGGGAAATCCAGTTCCGGCCGTGATACATCAATATCCAGCCCCAGCAAACCGTGATAGAAATCAAGTGCACGCGAGGTATCCGCAACCAGCAGGCTGACATGATTGATTGCCACAATATTAATCATGTTTCATCTCTTGCGTGGATGCGTGCCGCCAGCCAGGCTGCCGCTATAATCATGAAACCACCCAGCCACTCTCTTGGCAACACCACCTCGTCGGTCAATAATAACGACGAAACAGCACCGATCACCAGCTCAAACAGCAGGATGACCGCAGAGCGGTGTACCGGCATGCGGGTCACACCATAGAGTACGGTAAACGTCATCACCAGAAACCCGCACAGACCCAGCGCAACGGCAGCGAACAACACCCCGACACCCACTGCAGGGAAACCGGTATGGCTCAGCAACAGCCAGCTACCGGCTACTACGACTACACCGATCCAGCTACCCGTTGACTTCAACAGGACACTGACGCTCTGCATGCGACGCACGAAGACGTTACTCAGGGCAAACGCAAAACCCGAGGAAACAGCCAGCCAGTCCGCATTATCCCGCGGCCACGGCATGCCAAGGCTTTCATCCCAGAGCATAATCAGAGCACCGACAACCGCAATGGTAAACACCAGCATGGATTGTCCATCAAGTCGTTCATCCAGCAAAAACCAGCCCAGGCAAACAGCCCAGAAAGGTGACAGGTAAAACAGCAGCAGCACCCGGACCACGTTACCGTCCAGCACTGCCATTATAAAAGCAACATTACACCAGCCGGCTGACAGCCCCATCAACGCAAACGGCAGGAAGTTTCGTTGCCATGACGTCCGCTCGCGTACCGGCACCCAGAGGAAAACACACAGCACAGCCCCATAACTGATCAACGCACTCCACAACCCCGCCAGCCCCTGTTCGTCAAGCAGGCGCAACGGATACCAGACAACACCCCAGAGGGTTGCTGTAAACAGCAGGCTGAATATCGGCAGCAGTCGATTTTCCTGTTTGGACGTATCCATGGCTTCCCTTATACTTTCATCCATTTACAGGTAAAGGCAAGTCATATTCATTGCTGTCCTGTCTTTCATCCTGACCACCTATTGAAGAAAACAATCAATGAATCCGAATCTGTCGCAGTTGCATCCCTACCCGTTTGAACGGCTCGCGAAACTGTTGTACGACACCACTCCGCCCGCTCACCTGCAGCCGATATCACTGTCCATCGGCGAACCCCGTCATCCTACACCCGGATTTATAACCGAAGAGGTCATCACCCATTTGCATGGCCTGTCACGCTACCCGGCCACCCGCGGGACAGTGGAACTGCGCACCACGATTGCAGACTGGTGCCATACGCGTTTCAGGCTGACTGCAAACAGCCTGGATCCTGACAAACAGATACTGCCGGTCAATGGTACCCGCGAGGCCCTGTTTGCCTTTGCACAGTGTATTGTTGATCCAACAACAAGCCCCGTCGTGCTGATGCCGAACCCCTTCTACCAGATTTACGAAGGTGCTGCCCTGCTGTCCGGTGCCGAACCCTGGTTCATGAATACTACACGGGAGAATGGCTACCGACCGGATTTCAACACCGTCCCCGAGTCCGTTTGGCAACGTTGCCAGCTCGTTTACATCTGTACCCCTGGCAATCCGACCGGTGCTGTCATGCGTACCCGGGAATTACAGCAACTGATTGAACTGGCGGACCAATACGACTTCGTCATTGCTTCTGATGAATGCTACTCGGAAATCTACCCGGAATCTGCCAGGCCGCCAGCCGGGTTATTGCAGGCGGCCACTGGCCTGGGCCGGGATGACTTCAGTCGCTGCATGGTGTTTCACAGCCTCTCGAAACGCTCCAACGCACCTGGCCTGCGTTCCGGCTTTGTTGCCGGGGATGCGAATTTGATTGCGCCTTTTCTGCGCTACCGCACCTATCATGGCTGTGCCATGCCACCAGCCACTCAGGCCGCCAGCATCAGTGCCTGGCGTGATGAAGCCCATGTGGCCGAAAATCGTACTTTATATTCACAAAAATTTGCGGCTGTCCTGGATATCCTGGCAGCGGTCCTGGATGTCCGGATGCCGGATGCCGGCTTTTATCTCTGGCCAAAAACACCCGTCGATGATGCCGAATTCGCCCGTGGCCTGCTGGCACAACAGAATGTAACCGTTTTACCTGGCAGTTACCTTTCACGATCAGCGGCGGGCATCAATCCTGGCAGTAATCACGTACGGATGGCACTGGTGGCACCCCTTGAAGACTGTATCGAGGCCGCAGAGCGCATTAAAACGTATATTGTCAGCCTGTAGACAGTTATCATTCACCGTTTGACTTAAACATCTTTCCGGAGAAACCCCACATGAGCGACATGCAGTCAATTATTGAAGGCGCCTTTGAACGCCGCGCCGATATTACCCCGCGCAGCGTCGAAACCCACGTCAAGGAAGCGACACTGGAGGCCATTGACATGCTTGACCGGGGTGTTGCCCGGGTTGCAGAGAAACAGGATGGCAAGTGGGTCGTGAATGACTGGCTGAAAAAAGCGGTGCTGCTTTCCTTCCGTATCGAAGATAACGCCTTTATGAAGGGCGGTTTCACCAACTATTACGACAAGGTCAGCTCCAAGTATGCCGACACAAACTCGCGTGAGTTCCGCGAAGGTGGCGTGCGCGTCGTGCCACCCGCCACGGCCCGCAAGGGGGCCTATATTGCATCCGGCGTCGTCTTGATGCCGTCCTATGTGAACATAGGCGCCTACGTCGACAGCGGCACCATGGTCGACACCTGGGCCACGGTGGGTTCCTGTGCGCAGATTGGCAAAAACGTACACCTCTCAGGTGGCGTAGGCATCGGCGGGGTACTCGAACCGGTGCAGGCCAGCCCGACCATTATTGAAGACAACTGTTTTATTGGCGCTCGCTCGGAAGTCGTGGAAGGCGTCATCGTCGAGGAAGGCTCTGTGATTTCCATGGGTGTCTACATTGGCCAGAGTACCCGCATTTATGACCGTGCGACTGGCGAGACCAGCTATGGGCGAGTACCCGCCGGCTCTGTCGTGGTCTCCGGCAATTTGCCTTCAAAAGACGGCACCTACAGCCTGTATTGTGCCGTCATCGTCAAACGTGTCGATGAAAAGACCCGTTCAAAGGTTGGCATCAACGCGTTACTGCGTGACATATAAATTAGCATCCGTCCATAAACACCTTAATTTCTCTTACAAAGAAAATGGCCACGGAATCCACGAAAGGACACGAAAAAATGTCTTTTAAGGCCTTTATTCTTCCGTGTTTTTCCGTGGATTCCGTGGATTTCGTGGATTTCGTGGATTTCGTGGCAATTATATCTTTATAGAGAACCAACTCATGACCACGCTCTACGGCATCAGGAACTGTGAC
>JASJGW010000317.1:0-3952 GCA_033791305.1 Gammaproteobacteria bacterium
CCCCCCACCTGAACCGGTGGTGTTCAATTGCGGAGATGCTATCCCGGTACCCCCGAGGTTGAGGTGCCCGCTTACGTAGGTTTGCGCATAGCCCAGAAGGACATCTCCGACGTTTGGAGCTGTTACTGTGCCTCCCGACGCTACTGAGACCTCCCCCCTTAACATGGTGCACGCCAAAACACGTCTTTCACCAACCTACTCGCGAACATCAGGTTATACGCGTTGCTCGGCTATAGCCGGTCGGGTAATATAACTGCACAGTTGCTCGTGGGCCTCGGCGGCCACGCCGGCATGGAATGAGAATCCAGCCACCGGTCCTCCATTCAGCCTTCGTTCATCTACCCTGTTCTATTGTAAAGCCATCGGGATAACCCCGATTGTGCTTATCCAGATGGAGAATGAATCATGAAACTGTGCTCGACATTTAACAAGCTGCCCCTAATTGTCCTGCTGTCGCTGGGACTGGCGTGCTCGTCCCTGGTCGCGAGCGCTGCTGACCGCGACCGTGGCCGGCATGACCAGTATCAACAGGATCGTGGCAAGTCCCACCAACGGGCCGGTCGAGGCGGGAATTACCGCGATTCTCAACACGACCGCCGTTATGACAAGCGGGGCGGCTATAGCAAGCATAATAAATCACGCCGTGTGAAATCACCGATCATTCATCGTGGTCACAGCTACAACGTACCGCGTCACCGCATCCGGCGTCACCGCGATGTCGTGGTTGTGCGTCCCTACGGTCAGTTGTATCAAGGCTACGGCCACTACTTCTACGACGACGATGCCTACAAGTGGCTGGCCTTCACCGCCATCGCCGTGAAGCTGCTGGATAATCTCAATGAGCAGCAAGAGCGCGAGCACGAAAGTGCACAGGTGCGTGCCACGACGGCACCTATCGGTGAAACCATTTACTGGCGTGAAGGCAACGCATCCGGGCATGTGACGGCTACCCGTGAAGGCAGCAGTAGCGCCGGTCGCTACTGCCGCGAGTTTCAACATGAAGTCACCATCGGCGGCAAAAGAGAGCAGAGCTACGGCACCGCCTGCCGCCAACCTGACGGCAGCTGGGAAGTGATCTCCACCGGTCAGTAACCCCCCGTTTTCCTCTGTCCCGGTTGTGGTAGTGATTTCGGTTGGTTAAACAAACTCGATGGCGCCGCGACTCCGTCCGCAGCGCAATGACAGCGGTCCTGCCCGGGGTGCGTACCTCGCCGACATAGCACAAACGTGGAGAGACAAGGCAATCGCGCTCCGGGGATTTCATCCACGCCGTACCCACACCATCGGACTACCAGACCGGCCGGCAAAGTGTATAGCGCAGAGCGCTGTTTGGTATACTCGCCTGTATATTGTTAGCAGGCGTGGAGTTTGTCATGGAACTGATCAAGCTGGAAGAAGACCTGAAGCTGAATATTCCGGAAATTGATTCCCAGCACGAGACCTTGATAGGACTGGTTAACCGGCTCCACGAGACCATGCTGCAGGGTGCAGACAAAGCGGCCATGGACGGGCTCCTCTCGCAGCTGATAGAGCACACACGGACTCACTTTTCCTATGAAGAGCAGTTGATGTCGCAGACTGGCTATCCAGAATACGAGGCGCACAAGTCACAACACAACAGGCTCATGCAACATCTGGAAGACCTTGCAGAGGGCTATCAAAATGGAGAGCTGCTTCTCTCGTTCGCCGTCGTGCTTGATCTCAAGGGCTGGGCTACAGTTCATATCCAAAAGTCCGATAAGCCGCTGGGTGCCTTCCTAACAAGCCGGAAGGGAGTCGAAACGGCACCGGGTTAGCTCACGGCTACCCCTGGCATTTGCCCCACCAGTCGTATACTGCCAATGATTCTTAACAGATCTTGTTGGCAATTCCCCATGTTCCTGCCAGCAATCCCGGTGCTTGTCCGCCGGCCAGGCCACCTGCCAGGAACGGCGCACCCCAACTTCGGCCATTCATGGGAAATCATCGAGCGGTGGCTTAATACTGCTTCAGGACATTCAGCTCGCAATGCAGTCACGCCTGTGGATAACAGCCAGCCAGTAACCCTGGTTATCAAGAAACAGATTGAGCAACCGATCAACTGTAGAGGTATATGACCGCTTTTCATTTTGTCATACAGACGCTTCATTATGAAAACCGAGGTAAAAACCAGTGTTGAAGGATTAGAAGTCGGGATGTACGTTTCCCGGCTGGATCGCCCATGGCTCAAGACACCCTTTCAATTACAAGGGATCAATATAAAATCAACGACGGATATTGAGAAGATAAGGAAGTACTGCAATTACGTTTATGTCGATGTAGAAAAGGGATCATCCCCCGACCCTCGTTTCTGGGTGCTCAGGCAAGGCCCAAGAAACTACAATTCTCGACAGGAATACCTGCCCCGCACAAAATCAGCAAAAACGCGTCGCGCAGATGATGATTTCACACATCTGAGAAAAAGAAACCACACGACTTCCACCCGGTTTGAACCCGAGTTGGCGACAGCGAAAGATATCTACAAGGAAATTAACCATGACCTGACGCGGATCCTGTCCGATCTGAAACAGGGCAGAGATCTGGATGTAAAAACGGTCAAGCAGGGAATTTCTATTATGACCGAGAGCATTATAAGAAATCCTGCTGCAATGATGTGGGTCATCAGCCTTAGAAAAGTGGATGATTATACCTATTCGCGATCTCTCGGCACATCCGTATGGTGCGCCACCTTTGGCCGGCATCTTGGGCTGGAAAAGTCATCACTGGAGGTCCTCGCGCTGGGGGGGCTGTTACTGGATATCGGCAAGAGCAAGGTACCGAAGCAAGTGTTGCAAAAAAAAGGTCAGCTGAATCCGCAAGAAAAGCAGCAAATGGACATGCACGTCGATCTAGGCGTAAAAATCCTGGCGGACAGCCAGAATGCGCACTCGGTAGAGAAGATACCCCTTGATGTGTTAAAGATGGTTGCCACCCACCACGAGCGCGCAGATGGCAGTGGTTATCCCCAATCTCTTGTAAACAACGAGATTCCATTATTCGGTCGAATCGCCGGTATTGTCGACAGTTACGACGCAATGACCAGTCAGCGTCCGTATATCAAGGACGACCCATTGACGCCACACGCAGCCATTGCCGAGCTATATGAGCTGCGTAATCGAAAATATCAGACCGAGCTTATCGAGCAATTTATTCAGGCAGTAGGATTATATCCTACGGGTACACTCGTCGAACTAAGTACGGGTGAAGTAGGTGCGGTGGTTGCGGTCAACGGGCTTAGACGTCTCCGGCCATCGATCGTCCTGTTGCTCGACAAAAACAAGGGGTCCCTGCCGGAATTCGTTCCAATGGATCTTTCGCAAATGGACAGAAAGATATCCGTCTATAATGGATTGAAGTCCGGGGCCTATGGAATTGATATGAACCAGTTGTTTCTATAGTACGCGTTGATCTTATTCCCCCGGAACCATGACAGGTAACATCACCAGGTTGCCCAGCCAGTCATACCGCACACCGCTGTCCAAACCAGAACTGCGCATCCTTTTCAAGAAACTCGCGGTAGTCCATGTAGTGGAAGCCATCGCAGGAAAAGTTCAGTCCAACCACACCGTTGAAAATATTCAGCGAGCCGGACCGCAGGTAGATGTTTTCATCCATAAAACGCAGCATCTGGAATTGCTCCAGTACCGGCATGACATCCTGCAACGGGACAAGTGCGGTATCCGGATATGGTTGCGGTGAATAGGCCAGGCAAAGGTCTGGATTGGTCAGTTCTTCCAGGCTGAGCAGGCGATAGCGGAATGGATCATCGGTAAGCCAGGCCGTTGCCCTGTTGCTGGAAAAATGCAGCTTGCCGTGGAACACACCACGTTTAGTAATCAGCTCGTGCATCAAAATCAGCACGTCAGGTAAACGCTGGTCAATCGCACTGTCTACGCGGTGCTGCTGGAACAGGGCGCCGCGAATTGCAGGATCA
>JASJGW010000318.1:0-3198 GCA_033791305.1 Gammaproteobacteria bacterium
CGCAACGGGATCAGCGCGAACAATGCAAGCGCCCATGGCGAGGGTATTTTCCCGGCTGACACTGCGAGAAACACCACGGCAAAGATATCCTGCATAATCAGGATGCCGATCGCGAGCTGCCCGTATTTCGAGGTGTATTCACCCTTCTCCTCCAGCACCTTGACCGCAAATACAGTGCTGGAAAAGCTGAGGGCGAAACCGATCAGCAGCGCAATCCTGAAATCCACATCGGCAAAGATTGCCAGGCCCGTCAGGCTCAGCCAATAAATTCCTGCCGAGAACACCGCGATAACAGCCAGCATATGGAGGGTCGTGCCGGCCCAGATGACCGGGCGCAACAGTGAGCGCACATCCAGTTTCAGGCCGATGGTAAATAGCAGCAGGGTGACACCGAGTTCACCGATTGCGGCAAGCTCATGGTAGTCGTTAAAACCCAGTGCATTAAGGACAAACCCGGCGATCAGGTAGCCCACCATTGGCGGCAAACCGAAGCGTACGGCCAGTAGCCCGGATACCAGGGCAGGACCAATCCAGTACAGTTCATTCATCGCATGAAAGCATCAAGGGTTGTCTCACTTTGTTATTGCCATTCCGCAGTATGAAATTGTTTTGCCATGTAGGCAATTATATCCCTGGATGAGACGATCCCTGCTGGTCGGTCACTGTTGTCTACAATGGGCAGGTAGCGGATATCGCTGATGACCATGCGCTGCAGTGCGTAGCCCAGGGGATGGTCCGGCTTGCTGCTTTCCGGAGCCGGGGACATGAAGTCCCCGACATTCGATTGAGCGAGATCAATACTTTTCCCTGCCACCTTCTGCAACAAATCCCGCTCAGTCAGAATGCCGGTAAGCTTGCCGCCATCTGCGGTAACCAGAACACAGCCAATGCCGTGGTCGCGCATCAGTTGAATCGCTTCCTGCAATGAGGTCTGCAGATCAACCCTCAATGGACTGATCGGTTGCAGGCATTCGACCGGGTCTTCCATCAGGCTGCGCTCGACCTCGGTGCCAGCCTGCGGCACATCCTCCCGGGTCAGGCTGGTTCCGCAGTTTTCACAGGCATCAGCCCCGGGCAGATTTTCGTAACCACAACCTGGACATTTCATTGTACTTCTCCGTCTACCGGTTCAGGTAACATTCCAGGTCTCGCCCTGGCGAAACAGGGCATCCAGATCAGCTGCTTTTTCAGCCTGTGCACCACGCACCTGCGCCGAGAGGAGCTGGCTATACACCGGCTTGTCAACGGCACGAAACACGCCCAGCGGTGTCGGGAAATCCGGCGGCCCCATGCGCGACAGCAAATACGCCAGGGTTGGCTCACTGGCGCGCTCATCATGGACCAGCAGGTGCTCCTCGCCCACATCTGCAACCCGGACCACCTCGGGCTTGAGTCCATTCAGGCGTATACCCTTCTCACCCTGTTTTCCGAAACGCATGGGCTTACCGTGCTCCAGATACAGGACGTGATCAAGGCGATTGTCCGGATCGGTAATATCTCCCCAGGTTGCATCGTTGAAGATGATGCAATTTTGCGCGATTTCAACCAGGGCCGCGCCACGGTGGTCTGCCGAACGTCTCAGCACCCCGGACATATGCTTCTGGAAAATATCCACCGTACGCGCGATAAAGCTGGCCTCGGAACCGATGGCGATACCCACGGGATTGACCGGATTCTCAATCGAGCCATCCGGGCTGGAGCTGGTTCTTGCCCCGAACCCGGAGGTCGGAGAATACTGCCCCTTGGTCAGTCCGTAGATGCGATTATTGAACAGCAGGATGTTGATATCGACATTGCGGCGCAGCGCATGGGTCAAATGGTTGCCGCCGATTGCCAGACCGTCACCATCCCCGGTCACCACCCAGACCTGCAATTCTGGACGTGCCGCCTTGAGGCCCATAGCCAGCGTCGGTGCCCGGCCATGGATAGAATGGATACCGTAGGTATTCATATAGTACGGGAAGCGACTTGAGCAGCCGATCCCCGAGATGATCACAATATTCTCGCGCGGGACCCCCAGTTCGGGCAACGTCTTCTGCATCTGGGCAAGGATGGCATTGTTACCGCAACCCGGGCACCAGCGCACATCCTGACGGGCGGTGAAATCCTTGCGGGTGAGCTTGACGGGGCCTGGTCCAGGGTTCATGCCAGCGTTCATGACAACAGCTCCTCGATACGTGCCCCGATTTCCCTGACAGTAAAAGGCTGGCCCCTTAATTTTGGAAACGAAAGGGTGTCCACAAGGTAGCTGCTGCGGATTAGCAGGGCCAACTGACCCGCGTTCAGTTCGGGGATCAGCACCTTTTCATAGCGGCCCAGCAGCGCCTCCAGGTTTCGCGGGAAGGGGTTCAGATAGCGGAGATGGGCGTGGGCCACGGAACGGCCCTGTTCACTGGCCCGCTGCACCGCGGTTAGCGCCGCACCACAGGTCCCACCCCAGGTGAGCACCAGCAGGGTCGCTTCATGTGGCCCAGTTACCTCAAGCTCTGGTATGAAATCAGCCACACGCGCCACTTTATCTGCACGCAGTTGGCACATCGCTTCATGGTCTTCCGGGGCATAACTGACGGCCCCGGTTGGCGGATGTTTTTCCAACCCGCCAATGCAGTGCTCCATCCCGGGGGTTCCCGGCAGCACCCATGGTCGTGCCAGGGTAGCCGGGTCGCGTGCGTAGGGCTGGAACCCGTCAGGATCAACGGGGTGCCGGACCACAATGGGTTCCATTGCCTGCAGCGAAGGAATACGCCAGGGTTCGCTGCCATTTGCCAGGTAGCCCTCACTCAGAACGAACACCGGCGTGTTGTGCCGTACCGCAATCCGAAATGCCTCGATGGCGGTATCAAAGCAGTCGCCCGGACTTGCCGCTGCAAGGATAGGCAGCGGGCTTTCACCATGACGTCCAAACATGGCCTGCAGCAGGTCGGCCTGCTCGGTCTTGGTCGGCAACCCCGTGGAAGGCCCGCCACGCTGCACGTTCAATATAACCAGTGGTAATTCCAGCATCACGGCAAGCCCAATGGCCTCGCTCTTCAGGCAGACCCCCGGGCCGCTGGTGCCGGTCACCGAGAAGGCACCGCCGTAGGCGGCCCCGATAGCCGAGCCCATGGCTGCGATTTCGTCCTCGGTCTGGATGGTGCGTACATCCATATGCTTCCAGCGCGACAAATGATTGAGCACATCCGTGGCCGGCGTGATCGG
>JASJGW010000319.1:0-10162 GCA_033791305.1 Gammaproteobacteria bacterium
ACAGCCTGGTAAAGGTCGACTGTACCAGGTCAAGCAACGCGGTCTGCGTCAGGAAAAGGTGGTTGAGTGCAAGTTACGAGAGGGTCTGTTGCGAAATTTGAATCTGGGGCAGAGGGTCAGATGGTTTCAGCCAGAATAATAACTTGCCGGGTATTGGCAAATCCCCGGTGCGCAGCAAGCAGGGTATATCCCGATGCCATCGAATGGTCACCTGTTCTTTCGTTGATGTTGTCTTGCACTCTGGTTTTGCCCGTGGCGGCCTGTTAGTAAAGGTGAAGATATATGCGCGACATCGCACTAACATTAATATTTTTCAGTTTCCTTTACTTCGTGTTTTCCAGGCCGTATGTGGGTATCTATATCTGGACCTGGCTTGGCTTGATGAACCCCCATCGTTTGACCTATGGCTTTGCCTTTAGCTTTCCCTTCGCCCAGATTGCCGCCATTGCGACACTGATTGCGATGATCGCTTCGAAGGAACCCAAGCGAATCCCCTGGACCCGGGAAACAGTACTGTTGCTGGTTTTTATTCTGTGGATGCTGATTACAACCTTGTTTTCATTTTATCCTGACCTTGCATGGGAACAGTGGGGCAAGGTCTGGAAGATCATGCTCATGATTTATATTACCTTGATGCTGATAAATACCAGGCAGAAATTGTATTGGCTGGTCTGGGTGATCGTGTTGTCTCTGGGACTGTATGGTGTTAAAGGCGGTATCTTTACCATTATGACCGGAGGCGCGCATCGCGTGCAGGGGCCACTTGGTTCTTTTATATCGGGTAATAATGAAATGGCGCTGGCGCTGATTATGGTGATTCCGCTGATGCGTTTTTTGCAATTACAGACCAGGAACATCTGGGTACAGCGTGGATTGATAGTCTCGATATTGCTTACTGGTATTGCTGCCATCGGTAGCCAGTCACGGGGGGCGCTGGTAGGTATGGTGGCGATGGGTGTCTTTCTCGCGCTGAAAAGCCGTAACAAGATTTTCACACTGGTACCTATCCTTGTTGTTGTCGGTGCTGTAGCCGCTATTATGCCGCAGGAATGGTATGAGCGTATGTCTACCATAACGGCATATGAAGAGGATGCGTCGGCACAGGGGCGATTAACTGCATGGAGAACAGCAGTAAATCTTGCCAAGGATCGGATAACAGGTGGAGGGTTTGAAACCTTTCAGCCTGGTATTTACTACTTATATAGTGAACGCACGGATAAAATAAGTTCAACTGATGCGCACAGTATCTACTTTGAAGTGGTCGCCGAGCATGGTTTTATCGGTCTTGCCCTGTTTCTGCTGCTTGCCTGGTTTGCATGGAATACCGGTAGCCGTATCCGAAAGCAGGCTCGACGTAGTGAGGAAACAAGATGGTACCTTGATTTGGCCAGTATGCTTCAGGTCAGTCTGATGGGATATGCTGTATCGGGTGCATTTCTGGGGCTCGCGTATTTTGATCTGTATTACGATCTCATTGCCATAATGGTTATTTGCAAAGTGCTTCTTTTGGAACAACTCCGTTCGGGAGAGTCTGTGAATGATTCCCTGAAATCAGGAGTTGCAGGGGTGGTTGAGAAAACCGACAATGAAGTTCAAGCATTGAGCGGGAAATATTGATTTTTTCTGTCGGGCTGGACTGAAAATAAAGGATAGATGATGCTTGACTGGTTAGGCAGACACTTAAGTGCAGGTTTCATTAAAAGCCCGATCTTTATCGTGGGCGGCAGCCGTTCCGGCACGATTGTCCTGTTAAAGGCGATGGGCAGGCATTCGCAGATACTGTCTACACCGAGCGAGGATCCATTCATTACTGACATAGGCGGCATGGTGCATTCGCTGGAGTATTGCCCCGAGGTTGAGAGACAGTATTATCTGGATACGCTAAGGGTATCACAGACTTATATTTACGATGTGTTACGCCGTCTTGCACTGGAAAGTGCCCTGGGCCAGCGTTACGGTCTTAAACAGCTGGTAAAAATGGCTGTAAAAAATAGAGTAAACCCGTTGGTAAAACGTTTTTGGTGCACCAAGACGTTCCCCGGGAAGAATGTGGCGCAAGGTCTGAATAGACTTTATCCTGAAGCCAAATTTATATGGATACTCAGGAGTGGGGTCAATGTCGTATATTCACGTTGTAGATTTCCTGCTTTCCGTGATCAGTCGTTCGAAGATCATTGCCTCCATTGGGCAGGGACTATAGAGCGTTTTAGTTATTTGCTTGAAATGCCGGGGGCTGTTGTCGTTCACCAGGAAGAGCTTGTTGATGAGCCCGATATGGTGTTTCGCCGTGTTTTCGAAGAATTCCGGATTGAATATGATCCAAAGCCGACCGAATATGCCTTGACACATCATGTGCATCCACTGGGTGATGAATCAACGAGCAAGGGAGTGGATATCAAGAAAACGCTATCCGAACGCCCGCCGGCCTACCAGGAATGGACGCATGAACAAAGGAATATATTCAAGGATATTTGTGGCGAAGCCATGCAGATCGCCGGTTATGAACTGGAATTTTAAATTATTGATTCACTGAATAATCTTGTGATTAATCTGTATCATGTACCTCAAGCCATTGTTCCAGCATCAGCATGACCCAGATCATTTTGCCGAAATAGGTTGAATGTTCACTGGCATGCTGTTGACGAATATTCTTGATATATTCGGTCTTTAAGAAGCCTCGTCCCTCAAATTTCTTCAGGGAATCATCAACGAGTTCACTGATTGGCGGGTGGGACAATGCCCAGACTCCAAATGGGAGACCGAAACCGTGTTTACTCTTGGTGATGATTTTCCGCGGTAGAAGATCCTTTAACGCTTCCTTGAAGAACCAGCGCAATCGCTGGCCTCTGATCTTGTAGTTTATGGGGAGCTGTCCTGAAAAGTTTACCAGTGCCTCATCCAGTAACGGGTAACGTACCTCGATACCGGCAACCTCGCACATACGGGACACCTTGCGCAGGTCATTGTCGGCAAGGGTAAACTTCATGTCCAGATGCAACATTCGATTGATCGGATGCCCGGAGTCTGCCCTGAAATAGGCATCCTGCAACATCTCTTTCGGTATTTCGGGATTCACCGAAGCAAGAAATTCCGGTTCAAACATTTCATCCAGAGGTTGACGATAGATAAAGTTGTAGGATTCCATGCGTTCCGGCAGAGGGACTGAAGCCTGGCGGATATAACTTTTAAGTTTACGGGTTGGCAGCAGGGCATCACCGCCCGGGATGCCATTGGCAAGTGGTTCAATCAGATAATTTCGTAAAGTATCAGGCAGCCGGCCGTAATGTTCGAATACCATTTGCTTGGCATAGCGCTCATTGCCACCAAAGATCTCGTCACCCCCGTCGCCTGCCAGCATGATTTTGACACCATCCCGGGCCGCCTGCCTGGCGCAGAAGTAGGTTGGAACGGCTGATTCGTTGGCAAACGGTTCGTCATAGGTGCTCGCGATGAGAGGGATTGCCTCAAGGACGTCATCGGGTTTGAGGTAATATTCATGCGCGGTAGCACCGAAGCGTTGCGCGGCCAAGCGTGCATATTCCATTTCGTCAAAGCCCTCGGCGCCAAACCCTATGGAATAGCTGTCCACAGGATTTTCCTGAAGCTCTGCAAGTACACCTGTGATCGTTGAGCTGTCTGTGCCACCACTCAGGAATGTGGCTATTGAATTCCCCCGGGATGACGTTGCAACAGCATGCCGAAGCAAGTCATGAAACTGCTGCTTTTGCGTCTGAAATGACGCCTGATTATGCTCATCGAAGTGCAGCTTCCAGTAGAAGCCTTTCTCAAGCTGTCCATCCCGGAACTGGACATATTGTGCAGGTTGTAGTTTCTCTACCCCTGTAAAAATGGTCCCGGGACTTGGTATATCATAGAAATAGATATAGTTGAAAATAGCTTGTGGATCAATATTCCGGCTTATATTAGGATGTTTGACGACGCTGCCGATGGACGTTGAAAATACGAACATACCTTCATGCAGGGCGTAACTCAGGCTGTGAATGCCAATACGGTCAATGGCAACAAGCGCCTGCCTGTCATCCGTAATCGCCAGTGCGAAAGGGCCATGAAGTCTGGAAAGCAGGTCCTTTCCAAATGCTCGATAGGCCTTGATCAGAGCGGCTCCTGCACCTTGTTTGGTTGCGGTATCGGAAAGTTCCCTGTCGTCCCATGTTGGTGACCCGACAATAGCTGCCCTGATACCGTCCTGGTGAAAATGGCTTGTTGCATAGAGCCCCTTGCTTATGCCGAGAGCACTGGCACCATCATAATCACTGTCAGATTTATTATTGTCTGTTTCACCGCATGCTTTAAGCATTGCCGTGATGGTTTGTTGTGACATGTCCGGCCCAAGGCCCATGCCGCTCCATCCGCAGATACTTCCCATTGGAAATCCTTTTGTATTTGGTTCCGATTATATTACTGTATAATATCAAGGTTTCTATTAGATACTATTATATATGGGTGAATTTTGGGAAAAGGTGGATAAAACTTTACGCTACCATGGCAGGCAGGCATCCATCGCGTTACGTGGAGCATGGTGGGGTGTTCATCCTGTCAATGCAAAAAGACCGGTCTTTATCATAGGATGTTCGCGGGCGGGTACCACCCTGGTTTATAAAACACTGTCCGAATCACGTGAACTGGGCACTCTGCAGCGAGAAACTCACGACTTTTGGGCGGAACTACACCCATTGCAGAAAAAGAACTGGAACACACATGCGCTTGCTGCGATCGATGCGAGTGAGCACGATCGAAACCTTGTTACCCGCTATTTTTTTTCATGGACAGGAAATACGCGATTTGTTGATAAAAATAACCAGAACGGCCTGTGCGTTCCTTACCTGTATGCGTTGTTTCCCGATGCCTGTTTTATCTATGTAAAGCGGAGTCCGGGCGATAACCTCAATTCTCTGATTGAGGGCTGGGGCAAGCCGGATGAGTTTGCCAGCTGGTCTGATAATCTGCCTGCCAATATCGCCATTGAAAATGGTCGTTACAAGCGATGGTGTTTCTTTCTTGCGGATGGTTGGCAGGACTTGATTACTTCGAGCATTGAGGAGGTCTGTGCCTTCCAGTATAACGCTATTAATAAGGCAATTATGGAAGCAAGAGGCCTGGTGCCGGAAAGACAGTGGACCGAAGTCTTTTATGAAGATCTTGTCCGGGACCCGGTTGGTGGTTTTCGGAATACATTTCATCATTGTGGCCTTGATTTTGACGAGCAAATCAAGCGTCATACACAGGATGTTTTGCAGAAACCCTATAATGCCTTTTCAGAAATCCGTGTGGACAAATGGAAGGATGGTCGTAACCGTGAAAAAATTGAAAATGTGTTGCTTGAAGTACATGAAACTGCCACGGCAATGGGATATTCAGGCTGATCTTGACGTGTTGCGCATTGGGTTTCTGACACATTACACAGGTAATATCCGTTTGCAATGGCAGGAAGCGGGCCGGGAAAAAAAGCGTTAAAGCGTGAGTCAGTAAAGCAGACGGGTTACCTGCTCATCCGGGTGGAATGCCGGCATGATTGGTATCATGGCACAGGTTGAATTGATAATAAGGTGGGCAGGTGTCCTGTATAACAAACGAATCTTCTAAAAAGCCAGGACGGGCATTTTGTGCTTTTACCGTCCTGTTTTTGCTGGTGCTGCTTGCCATGCTTGCATTTGGTCTGTTGCATAAGAGTGATCAGCCCCAGGTCTTGAGTCGTTACAGTTTCAGTTATGGATTATTACTTCTTGGTTTGTTCTCTGCTGTTATTGTTCTCTCCTGGGTGCTTTTGAAAGGCAGTCCCAGACTTGAACGCTGGATGGCCAATCTATACGTATTGCTTATCTCCACGTCAGTCATGCTGCTTGCGGTTGAGTGGGGCTTGCGAATACTTAACCCTTTCGGCGTGGAGTTTTTTCATGTTTTGCCTTATCACATGCAGGGAATGGTTGATGACCCCCGCTTGAGCTACAAGCATCCCGGGTCCGTATCGTACCTGTTGGGAAAAAATCGGGTAACAATAAATGCTCACGGTCTCAGGGATGGAGAAATCCCATATGCAAAACGCGACAATGAAAAACGTATCCTGGTGCTTGGCGATTCGGTTACTTTCGGGTGGGGAACCTCTCAGGGAGAGGTGTTTAGTGATCGAATGGAACCACTTCTGCGTGAGCAGACAGGAGCAGAGTGGCAAGTCATAAATGCAGGTGTAAACGGGTATAATACCGAGCAGGAAGCAACTTTTCTTCGCATAGAGGGTATGCGTTATGCACCTGATTACGTATTGTTGATATATGTCAGCAACGATGTAGACACGGTTATCGATCCAAACGAGACTACCTGGCGTCGTTATCCGGACTGGCCACCGTCATTGCCGGAAGCTATCAATCGCCTGCAGCAACTCTCGTATCTGAATCAGTTGACCCATCTCTTTGTCCGTATGCACAGCATGGACCTGGCGCGGGCTGCAGCTGCAACGGGTAATGATCCAACTTCCAGGGGAGAAAGTCGCAGTATGACAGGCCACCCGAACTGGCTGCGCTCGAAGGCGGCCTTGCTGGACATTGCCCAGCAGTGCAGGGAAGCGCGTATACCGTTTCTGGTAGGTTTATACAGTTCTCTTGATGGTGGTTTCGATCCTGCATTTGTCGACGAACTGCAGCAGGAGGGGATCGATACCATTCATTTACAGCCTGCCTGGGAGAATGTGCCGGAGGGAGAAGCACATGTGAGTCGGATTGATTCCCACCCCAGCGCCCTGGTGCATGAGGAAATAGCCGACTACCTGGTGGAGGTTTTTCGCCAGAGGAGATGGTTGGATGCGCCGTAGGAATGTTTGTCCTGAACTGCCCTGACAGAAGCCCTTTATGGGCAGCCAAGAGTTACTGATACTCCTGATGATGCTACTAATGGCACTGGTGCTGTGGTTCATTGCAACGGGGGCGTTAGTGTTTCTATATGGTTGGCGAGGAATATTTTCCGCGTGTCGGGAGCCTGTGTTGTGCCGACCCATACTGATTATTGAAAGCGATGATTGGGGTGCCGGGAAGGCCGGGCAGGCCAGTGTTTTAAGAAATATAACGGAAATTCTCATGTGCTTTACCGATTGCGACGGTCGCAGGCCGGTCATGACGCTGGGGATGATTCTGGCTACAGCCGATGGCGAGAAAACCCTGTCCAGGGGCAGCTACCACCGGCAGATGATCTCCAGGGATACTCATGGATCCTTGCTGGATGCAATAACAACGGGCGTTGATGAAAGTGTGTTTTCTGTACAATTGCACGGTATGGAGCATTTTTGGCCGGCGGCACTCCTGGCAGCAAGCAAGCAGGATGATGCAGTAAATACCTGGCTGACGCATTCTCCGGAGTTTCAAACTGAAGATTTACCCTCACCATTACAGTCCCGGTGGGTCGATGCCTCGGTGTTACCTGCACGACGTTTGAGCATTGCGGCCGTAAAGCAGGCGGCACAGGAGGAAGTGCATGCGTTTGAAGATATCTTTGGAACAGTCCCCACTGTCGCTGTACCGCCAACCTTTGTATGGAATAAAGATGTCGAAAGTGCCTGGGCCAGGGCGGGAGTCGGTGTGATCGTAACACCTGGCTGCCGCTACGAGACCCGTGACGAGGAAGGCCTGCCGGCGGGGAAGGGGAGGTCTGTCTACAATGGACAGCTCGGTGAACATGCTATCGTTTATCTGGTACGGGATGCATATTTTGAACCGTCGCTTGGGCACACTGCAAGGCAGGCACTTGATACCTTGTTTGCAAAAACAAGCCAGGGACGCCCAACCCTGTTTGAAACGCATCGATTTAATTTTCTTGGCACTAAAGAAAAGAAAAAATTCGCGTTGGATGAACTTGATCACCTGTTGCGTATGTCCTTGACCGAGTTTCCTAACCTGGCATTTCTCTCGAGTGAAAAACTGGCAAAGATACTTAAAAACCGGGACCCGGAATGGTTAGAGCTGCGATTCCGGCACAGGTTGCATATATGGATAACACGTCTTGGAGAGCTTCCACGCCTGCGCAAGCTGGCCTGGCTCACGGGGTGGATAGTGCCCGCAGGGCTATTATGGAGACTGACGGCTTGAAGGTAAACCGGCCGGGCAGGCAAGCTGTTCCAGGATTTTCGGTAATTATCCCCGCCTATAATTCCGCCGAAACCCTGGCAAGAGCTGTAGAATCAGTATTCGCGCAGTCATGGCCGGCTGACGAGATTATCGTGATTGATGACGGGTCGACCGACGATACCTTACAGGTCGCCCGCGGGTTCGGTGATCAGATACAGGTTATTCACCAGTCCAATGCCGGCGTTTCCGTGGCGCGTAATCGGGGTGCTGAAGCTGCGACGGGTGACTGGCTGACCTTTCTTGATGCGGATGACTGGTACTATCCGGATCGACTCAGGTGGCATGCAGAGTGGATAGGACGTGATGGCAGCCTTGATTTTCTGACAGGAGATTATGAATATCGACGCGAGGACGGTTGTCTGACAGGTACATCGATGGCGATGCATCCTTCCGGCCGGGCCATGCTCGAAAAAGCCGATGGCGCTATGAAGGTTGTGATGGAAATGCAGGACATTGAAGTTTTCGTCGCGGAACATTTTGGGGATATGCATACCCTGAGTGTACCGCGTAAAACATTTCAGGCACTGGGAGGTTACCCACCTGGTTTCAAGGTATGTGAAGACGTGCATTTTCTGACACGTCTGTGTGCCATTAGTAGCAGGGTAGGCGTCATTTGCCGACCATTAGCTGTCTATCTTATTCATGAATCCAGTGCGACACGGTCTGATCCACTAAAAGCCCAGGAATATAACCTGCAGGCACTGCTGGACCTGAAAAATCTCGCGGGTGGCTTTCCGGTACCGGTCGAACGTGGTTTCAGGGCCCGGTTAAGGACCGGCCGGTTGAATCTTGGTTATGCCCTTGTCAGATCAGGAAGGCGGCTGAAGGCAATCGCTGCGGTGCTGCCTTCGCTTGTCGAAACACCCGGTTGGACATCATTTCGTAATATTTTGAGTATTCTGAAAGGATGAGTAGCTGTGGTGGCTGAATGGCAATAATAGTTGCTGGGGAAAGCAGCCAGCGGCAGCAAAGTATGCTGAATAGGTGCCGCTATTATATTGAATAGGGAAAGCGAACCGGTTTAGTGTTGCCCGACAAATGCAGCAGTATTTGGATGAAACAGGCTCTATTCCATGGAGAATCAAGTGATTTACAGGATAGTAAGGTCGCGGGCGCCATTGCGGCTCGGATTGGCTGGTGGGGGGACCGATGTGTCACCCTACAGCGAGTTGTACGGGGGCAATGTACTAAATGCCGCAATTGACATGTATGCCTATTGTACAATCAGCACCAGTAATGATGGCCAGTTGGAATTCCACGCAGCAGATCTGGGCGAAAGCTGGACCTCCGCAGCTGCAAATGAACTGGCGCTTGAAGGACCACTCATACTGCATAAGGCGATCTACAATCGCATTGTCAGGGATTTCAATAATGGCAAGCCGCTTGCTGTCAAGGTTACAACCAATGCTGATGCTCCTCCCGGTAGCGGCCTTGGAACTTCATCGACGATGGTGGTGGCGATTCTTCGCGCTTACCAGGAGTTGCTGAAATTGCCACTGGGTGAATATGACCTGGCGCATCTGGCTTATGATATCGAGCGCAAGGACTGTGGGCTGGCCGGAGGCAAGCAGGACCAGTATGCGGCGACCTTTGGTGGTTTCAATTTTATGGAGTTTTTCGCTGATGATCGGGTGATTGTTAATCCGTTGCGTATACGTGTTGAAATTATTAATGAGATAGAGTGCAGTATGCTGCTTTATTATACCGGCCAATCGCGGGAATCAGCCAAGATCATCAAGGACCAGATACATTCGGCCGAGTCGGGTGATGACAAGTCACTGCAGGCCATGCACCGGGTCAGGCAGAGTGCCGTGGAGATGAAAGAGGCGCTGCTCAAGGCCGAGGTAAAGGCCATGGCAGGGATTCTGGGCGAATCCTGGCGGGCAAAACGTGACATGGCACAGTCAATTACAAATCCTCTCATTGATGAGATATACGACCGTGCGCTGGGTGCCGGAGCCTTGTCAGCAAAGATATCCGGTGCAGGCGGTGGTGGATTCATGATGTTGTTTGTCGAACCAACATCGAGG
>JASJGW010000320.1:0-9015 GCA_033791305.1 Gammaproteobacteria bacterium
TCTGGATCGCCTCACGGTTGTAATACCGGCCATCACCGCCAAGTGCGAGTGTGCCACCCTTGAGGTCTGCCCGGGTGTCGAATATCGACTGGACAAAGTTTTCCAGATAGTGGGGCGCTTGAAAAACCCTGACTTTTTTGCGTAAACCGGAGGTGCCGGGACGCTGGTCAGAAAAGGGTTTGGTAGTGATGGTTGAAATTTCCATTGTGATCTTGCGTCCTGATGGTTGAAGATGTGTATATTCAACCACAGCTGCGAGTGGAAATAGAACCCTGCTTTCAGATCGGATTGGAGAACGCCAGTGATGGCATGGTCGCACCCGGGTGTTGCGGAAGACCGAGTGGCTGCATGGGTTCCCGGTTTTTATTGAGCAGGATCAATAACGCATGGCCCGAGATGCGTTAGCATCCCTGTTTTACTGCCGGTCAGCGCAGAATTCGATGTGCGCCCGGTGTTTTATGGGCGCATTTAAAGAATTGATTTCAGGAGTATATGACAGTGGACCAGGAACTGAATCCCGAGCAGATAAATGTGGATGGTAAAACGCTAAAGTTGCAGGACTACGTGCAGGAACACGAACAGCTGGCAACCGAGAATGCCCGCCTGCAGGCGGAGAAGAAGAAAGCCATCAAGCGCTACCGGCGCGAGGAAGAACTCAAGCCGTTTCAGGCGGAGTTGCTGCGGGTGCAGCAGTATCTCGAGGAGAAACAGCGGCGCATGATTATCTTGTTCGAGGGTCGGGACGCGGCGGGCAAGGGCGGTACTATTCGCCGGGTGACCCGCTACATGAACGAGAAGCATTACCGCGTGGTGGCGCTCGGCAAACCGACCGAGGAACAGAAGACCCAGTGGTACTACCAGAAGTACGTGTCAACATTCCCGCGTGCCGGTGAAATAGTGCTGTTCGACCGCAGCTGGTACAACCGTTCCATGGTGGAGCGGGTATTCAGTTACTGCACCGAAAAGGAATACTACGACTTCATGCGCGGTGTGGTGGGCTTTGAACGCGACCTTGTCCGGCAGGACACCATCCTGGTGAAGCTCTACTTCAGTGTCCTCAAGGAGGAGCAGGCGCGCCGGTTTGAACGCCGCAAGACGGACCCGCTGCGGCAGTGGAAACTCAGCGAAGTCGATCTGCAGGCGCAGGACCGCTGGGATGATTTCACCAACGTGAAGTATGAAATGCTGAAACGCACCCATACCATCGATGCGCCCTGGACGGTGGTGCGTTCCAACGACAAACACCACGCGCGGCTGAATGCCATCAAGGTGATCCTGAACGCCGTGCCTTATAATCGTCTCGACGATTCGCTGGATTTTGCCCTCGATGAGAACATCATCGTGTCGGGCTCGCGCGAACTCGAGATAATGGAGGTCGAACGGGTACGCGGCGGCAAGTTTACCGGCTGAGATACCATGGCGGCCGGTCTGGCCGGAGCTGTAAGGCTGGATCCTGTGCATACAGCCCGCATGCTTTCGCTCATGACCCTGTCCCGAAGAGGATGTGGTTAAGATATTCAGGACGAATCGTCCCGATCAGTTGCGCAACGCAGGGATGCGCGTCACGGGGAGAATAAAAACATGGTTTTGACGCGATTTTTCAAGCCAAAATGGCAACACAGTGATCCGGAGGTACGTCACCAGGCCGTACAGGCGCTGACTTCCGCTGATACTGACATCCTGTCCCGGATTGCGATTGAGGATGAGGCCCCTGCTGTTCGTCGACTGGCACTAGGCCGGCTTGACGACCTCGATTCGATGCAGAAAGCCTCTGAAGAAGATAACGACAGGGACATCCGTCAGTTTGCCCGCACACGCCTGTCAGAACTGCTGGCGGGGATCCGGAAAGAATCTCCTGTGCTGGATGTGCGTGTGGATTTTCTGTCCCGGCACATGGATACGGAGCTGCTGGAGTTTGTCGCCCTGAACGGTGTCGAACCGGAGTTTCGTAAGTCGGCTCAAGACAGCGTTACCCGGGAAGCTGTACTACATGATATTGCCATCCGGGATGCCTTGCTGGCAAACCGCCAGGCTGCCCTCGAGAGGATCACCGACCCCTCCATACTGGAGGCCATCATGCAACAGGCGCGTAAGCGTGATAAACAGGTCTATCGCCAGTCACGGCTGCGGTTGGATGCTATCCGGGAAGCGCAAGAGCGCCCTGCAAGGATAAAGGCGGAGTGTGAAAAGATCTGTACCGCACTCGAAGCAATGGGCCAGGGTGACACTTGGCAAGAGGAGCTGAAAGCGCTGCCAGGTCTCGAAGAGCGCTGGCAGGCAATTAAGGATGAGGCCGGGTCAGTTTATCAAGCACGATATGAACTGACCCGTGAGGCCTTTAGGAAGGCATCTGCGACCTATTGCGAGGCCCGGGAAGCCGAACAGCGGAAATGGGCTGTCATTCAGGCCTGCAGGCAAGCGTTACTGACGCAAGTGGCTCACTGCAAGACACAACTGCTGGACACACAGGATCTGTCTGCGGAAGCCGAGACAGGCTATACCGCTGAGCTGAAATCCTGGCAGACTGCATGGAGTGAAGCCGGTGATCTGCCAGCTGCGCAGACACAGCCGTTAGATGATCAATTTGTACAGGACACAAACACCATTCGCCAGCGGCTGGCAGTGTTGCAACGCAACAGGCAAATGGAAAAGGCCTTACAGTCACTACTCGAAGAGGCAGGGCGGTTGATGGGGTCGAAGCGGCCCGTGCTGGAACAAGAGGTAAAGTCCCTGGAAAGGCGCTGGAAGGAGCAATACTGCCCGGCGGATCCCGGCCGACTTGCTGAAGATCTGCAACGATTCGAGGGCATCAGTAAGCAGCTGCGGAAGCGTTTGAGTCATCAACGGGAGCAACGCCGCTCAGAACTTGAACGGCTCCCGGGCATGCTTGAGCAACTGGACGTTTTGCTAAAGCAAAAAACTCTCAAGGAGGCCGGTCCCCTGCATGACCGGATCGAGAGCAGTATTAACCACCTGCTGGCACTGGGGGTTTCCAGGGAACAGCTGGGGACATATACCCGTAAACTTCACAGCATGACTCCCCAGGTTCTGGAGCTGAAGAGTTGGCGTTCATGGGGCGCCGATGAGGCGCGACAACGTTTGTGTGCCGAGATGGAAGCACTGATCGGAAGCGAAACGCAGCCTAATGAGCTGGCCACCGGAATCCGCCATCTGCGAAGCGAATGGGACCAACTGAGATCAGACGGCGATGCCGGCTTTAACAGACTGCGCAAGCGCTTCGACAAGGCCGCCAGTGAGGCCTATAAGCCCTGTGAGATATATTTCAAAAAACAGCAGGAGAAGCGCAACAGCAATCTGGAGGTAAAACACGCATTGCTGCAACGACTGGAAGCCTTTCTGGCATCGGCTGACTGGTCCGATATGGACTGGAAGATCGCTGTCAAATTTCAAAGACAGATTAGCAACGACTGGCGGCGCGCGGGCCCGGTTGACAGGCGCAAGTCCAAAGAGCTCGAAACTAAATACCATAACGGATTAGAGGAACTGAATGAGCGCGTCGCCATGGAACGTCAGCACAACCTGGTACAGCGAAACGCGCTGATCGAACAGGTTCGTGAGCTGCTCAATATTGAGGACATCAATAGGGCGATTGATGAATGCAAACGGTTACAAGCCCGGTGGCAGACCACGGTATCCGGTACGCGCCAGCAGGAAAACAGTCTCTGGCGGGAATTCCGCGAAGCATGCGACGCCGTCTTCTTGCGTCGCAAACAACATCAGGATGCCCACCACGAGACAGAAAAACAAAACAAGGCGCACAAGCAACAGCTCTGTGAGCAGCTTGAAGAGCTGACAAAATGCACGATAGCCGAACTGGATGATGCTGAACGTCAGTTCCGCAGGATTTCAGGTGAGTGGAAAGCACCAGGACCCGTTGCGAAACGGGACAGCTCGAGTCTGGATAAACGTTTTGAAAAAGCACGACACGCGTTCCAGGCTCATGCCGAGGAGTTACGCGAAGCGGATGCGCAGGCTCAGCTGGAGCAATTACAGAAAAAGGCGGGTTACTGTATGGAAGTAGAGCAACTGCTGGAACATCTCGATCCAGCTGTTGCCCGCGCCAGCCTGGAAGTGCTGGAGAAGCGATGGATTGAAGTGCTCCCCCTGAAAGACGATGCCACAGAACTGGCCATTCAAACGCGCTATGAGAAGGCCAAACACGCATTGCTGGAGGGAGGTGAACAACGCGATCAACTTGTAAGTGAACTGCGGGTAAACCTGAGTCATCGGAAAGAGCTTTGCCTGCGGATGGAAATTCTTGCAGGTGTTGAATCACCACCGGAAGTGCATCAGGCACGTCTGGAGTTCCAGGTCAATCGGCTGGCTGAAGCCATCGGTCAGGGTTCAGGGGACAAGGTTGGTAAAATGGCTGAAATCCAGCATGAGTGGTATTTGTCTGGAGGGGCGCCCGTCAACCAGGAAAAGATCTTGCAGGTGCGCTTCGAGAAAGCCTGCCAGGGTCTCAAATCTCAATAGACAAGCCAATAGGCAGCCATTGCCAGCCAACTGAGGACGAGCAATACCCAGGGTAACCAGTGCTGTCTATAGGCCACTCTTTCCTGAACCTCAATTTTGCTCGCCTCAGGTGGTGCCAACTGCTGATTAACCTTCTTGAGCTTCTTGTCTAGCTCTCTGGCCCTGACGTTTTGTTGCTTCTTGAATTGCTCGATACCCTTTTGAATCCCTTGCGCGATTAGCTTTGTCTGTTCTTTTGTTTGCCCGGGACGTTGTATGCCGCGGGCAGCACGCATTGCTTCGTCCTGGCTCGCTTTTGATGGCTGGTGCTTTTTAGGGTATTTGGCCATGGGTTTTCCTTGTTCCGTTCACAGAAAATGGTCCGGTTGCCGGGGTCAGCGCCTTGCGTGGTGCCAGGCGTGCGGGACTGAATTCGATCTTTACACCATTGTCTTGTATCACAGCAACCGACATCGGCGAATTAACCACCGGCCACTGGCCTTTGAGCACATTGTCAGGTGCCGTGCCGGTAAAGGCGAGATAGCTGTAGCGTCCATAGTGTGGCAGCTTGCGTCCCAGGCCGGGCAGGGCAGCGGGTGAACCGGCCGCGAGCCAACCCAGTGCCTGGTCAGGTTCCTGTGGATGCCGACCCAGTACGACAAGGGAATGTGTTGCGGGTTTGATAGTGGCTTGCTCAATACGAACGCCATTTCCAGAGTCTTCGAAGTCATAAGCTTTTAACGCCACCTGCAATTGCGACCGAAATCGGTTATCCCAACCGAACAGCCAAACGGTGCGGTCATCGGGTATTCGTTCCAGGGCATCATCAAATATCACATCAACCTGCTCGGGTTTTTTTTTCTGCCACGATTCGGCCAGGGCCTGGTAGGCACGTTGCAACTCCGTAGCCGCCTGTGCCGGCAGTATGACCAGCACTCGCTGCGCCCCTATGGCCTGGCTGACTGCCGGTGGAATTTCGTTACGATGCAGACGGCGGAATAGGTCGAATTCAGGATCAACGTCGAGTTGCAGCGGGCGCGCCGGCAGATCGATTTTCAGCGTCGCGCGACGTTGACTGATACGGATTTCGGTCTGATATGCCTGGCTCATTCCATCAAGGTGTACTGCTACAGGTACCTGTAGAACATAGGGCGCGGCTTGCTGTGTTTGTTCGATGTCGGCTAACAGGCGATATCCATCTCCCTGTGTTTTTGCTGTTGCCCGGCTTATCCGCAACTGTGGTGCACCTGAGCGTTCGACCCATTGCGAGAAAAAGTTGTTGAGAGGCTGTTGGGCGGTAGTACTGTAGACCGCTTGTATCGCAGCGAAGTCCGCAACCCTGAACCGGTAGCGTTCATAGAAAGACTGTAAACCTTCTATAAAGGTATCGTCACCCAGCTGCCTGCGCAGCATGTGAAACAGCATGAGCGTCTTTCCATAACCGACGGCTTCGGTGCGCGCACTGTGGCGGCTGCGAAATGCCGTTAAGGGGAAATCATCCTGCTGGCTGACATAGTCCGTATATTTCTGCAGTGTGGTTCGCCGGTAGTCGACGCCTTGACTGCGTTGTTCCATGATCAAGTGGTCAGCCAGATAGCTGGTCAGGCCCTCCGCCCAGTTACCGCTCCGGTAGTCGACATAAACGCTGTTGCCCCACCAGTTATGCAGAATCTCGTGCGGGTAGGACGAATGCAGAATAAAGGGAAAACGAATCACCTTTGATCCCAGCAGGGTAAAGGAGGGCATGCCATAGCCGGTTTCCCAGAAGTTTTCGACCAGGGCAAATTTTTTGAAGGGGTAGGGACCGATCAGGGAATCGTAGAGTTCAATGTACTGGTGGGTGGTATCAAGGTATTTCTGCGCCAATGCCGGGTCGGGCCGACGCAGCAGCACCAGGGCTTTCACATTCTTTTCTGTTTTTTCGTATTCGGTGTAGGGTCCGGCGATCAGGTATATTTCCTCTTGCGGGGTGGTACAGCGCCAGTGTTCACTGACCATGGTGTCAGCAGCCACATGGCTCAAGCGTTCGCCCTGGCTCATACCTCTCCAGCCAGCCGGTAACCGTAAATCGATAGAGAATGTGACCATCTCAGAATCGATATGCGGGTACCAGAAGCTGGTGCCGGAGAGAAAGACACCCTGCAGTGATATGGTGCCCGGCGTTTGCAGGAAACTGCGTGCGTATTCATCTCCCTGTTGTTGCAAGGCATGCCGGATGCTGCCCTTGTAGCGCAAGGTGAAACTGTTTGTGCCTGCAGCAAGCTTCACTCGATACCGTTTGGAAATTATGCCCGCGTCATCGGCTGATATATTCAGTGCCGGCAGCTGTCTTCCTGTCTCGTCCGGGAGACCGGTCATGTGTACATTAGTGCTTAGTAGTTCAGGCAGCAATTCAGGATGCAGGGCGAATACCAGCGAATCGGTATCGCCACCCGGCAGGGTGATGGTGTCCCGTACCTCGATACTGTGAGTATCCATATCGAGTACAACATTGAGCTCGTGGTGCAGTGATGTGGCAGCTGACCAGGGTGTCCAAAGCAGGCATATTAGCCAGACAGCTGACCTTGGCAGTGCTTGCATGCTACTTGAGGGTCATGTTAGAGGTCATGGTCTTGCCTGCAGAGAACCAGCGCTTGTGGAATATATCGATACTGATGGTGTCTCCGGGTTGCTTGCCCCATAGTGCAAGGCGGAAATCGGCCAGGTTCTTGATGGCCTTGTCGTCTATTGACAGGATCCGGTCACCGGCTTTGATGCCGGCCGTGGTGCATGGACTGTCCTCAAAGCATGTAGTTACTTTGACTGAACCATCCTCTTCTTTCAGTAAGGCGCCTATTTTTCCGGTTGGCGGTAGCGGCTGTTTTACGGGTAACAGCAGATAATCGGCAAGGCCAGGAACGATAGCGCCTTGCCAGCTGTTGAGGACAATGGCTGTGTCTGCCTGCACACGCCGGGTCAGACGCCGGGGTATCGCGCTGCCATAGGCGAGATGCCCGCTGCCGGCCACGATGACCATGTGATGATCTGGATATTCCTGCAGAAACGCGGCGGCACGTTCGGCCATGCCTTCATCCCATAATAGCTGGACCTCGAGAAAGTACTCGAATTTCTGCCCGCCGTCTTTGGGATGGTATTCGAAGACTTTCTTGATGCGTGCTTCATATGCGGCATCTGAACGATCGATCTCCGCTGGGAGGCGGGTGCGTTCTTCCTCGGTCATTCCCTCCAGCCCGACACGCGCGACTTTGCTGGTTAACTCGACAGGAAGATTCAACGCGATCACCGGCAACTGGTGTTCACGGGCGTAGCGCAGAATGGGTGCGTACAGACGGAAATCCATCCGCCAGCGCTTAAAGTATTCCGTCGCGCGCAGCATCTCCTGTTCGCTGATTGCGCCCGACACATAGTCATCCAGATGCTGCTGGAAAGGCTGTTGAAAGGTTTCCATACCGATGGCCAGTTGCGGGTGTATCTGGTGCAGGCGGCGTATGATCTCCAGTTGGATCAGGTGATGGTCGTAGCGATTATGTGTTTCACCGACGAAAACCACGCGCTTTTTTGCAAGCGCGGGGATGATTTTTTCCACCGTTGTATAGGCATTCAGGTCAAGGGCCGGTGTTTCCCCGAAGGCTGCTGCAGCCTGCTTCGGTTGTTCGCCATGCCTGGCGGCTACCGTAGCATGGGGAGAGGATTCAACAGTGGCGCAACCACCCGTCAGCATAACTATCAGGA
Organism: Gammaproteobacteria bacterium; assembly: GCA_033791305.1. GTDB lineage: Bacteria > Pseudomonadota > Gammaproteobacteria > UBA9214 > UBA9214 > UBA9214. The sequence continues at coordinate 8,209 of JASJGW010000320.1, forward strand.
GCAGGCTGAAGTAGTGTGTGAGCCAAACCGGTTTTGCAGGCCTGGAAACCCGTCGGATTGTTGCCGGGATCAATGACGCTGGCGAGCTATAAAATATTTCGGAACAATTTAGCATGCCCTCAGCATAGTCTTTTTCCCAGTGTTTATCTTCCCCCTGAGTAAGCAAGAAATCGAGATATTCCTGTAATTAGTGCTTTTTGACTACCACATCAGATCGTCGGGCACCTGAAAGTCGGCGTAGGGGTCATCTTCGTCAGGTGTCTCGGTGGACTGGTTGCTGAGGATCTGTGTGGACTCGTCACGTTGCTGAATCTTGTCGGCAACCAGTGTGGGGATCAGCTCGTACTGCTCATCCAGCTTGATGATGCAGAGGCGGCCATTACTCAGCTGTTTTAGCTGTGTCTCGGTGACGGGTATGCGCTTGACCAGCATGCCATCGGTAAAGCTATAGGTGATATCACCATCATCACGTGGTTGACGGTTCATCTCGACAAGCTGGCGCACCTGCGCACCAATTGCCTTGCGCTCGGCCTCTACCTTGCGCTGCTGGTTGAGTTGACGATCACGCTCTACCTTCTCGGCTTGCGCCTGTTGCGCTGCCAGCTTTGCCTCATTAGTCGTCTCTATCTTGTTTTTCTGCTTCTGCTTGGCCTGCTTATGCATGGTCTTTTTAATCTTGTTCGCCTGCTTATCATCGATAAGGCCGGCCTTGAGTAATTGATCCTGCAATGACATGGATGATCACCTGGTGTGGCTTCTATACAGATTTCAGTATAATCGAGATTGACAACACATGTTCAACGGGAA
>JASJGW010000321.1:0-7773 GCA_033791305.1 Gammaproteobacteria bacterium
GGGTTTATCAATACTTCTTTCCAGTATCCTGGTAATGACTTTTTCCTGAAGTGCCGTCATCTTCTTTAGTTCTGCCATTCGCCTGGTATGCTCACGGTCGTATCTTTTCTCACGCTTCATTTCCAATATGACTGCATCCACATCATCTGCGGCTGACCCTTCGGGAAGGGTATCCTGGTTGAAATGACCGGCTATGATGTCTGTGATGGTGGGTATCTTTGTCATGGTTTTTCACTTTCTTTTAGATTATAGCCGCTTGCATAGTGGAACTGGTGCAGTGATCCACCCCACTCCGTGTCTGGCCTCTCTGACTATGAGTATAGATCACGATCTGCTGGTGTTTGCTTCTTTTGGTGCTTTTTGTGGTAAAGAGCAGGTGATTTCAAGACTCTCTTGAGGGAACGAGGTAAGCTATCAATACGTTCTGGCCGTGCCCCGGTAATTGAAACATGCAGGCTTCCACCCCGGGATATACATGGTGTCCAGCTGGTGGATACGGAAGCCACCCTGTTCCAGCAGCAACGGTATCTCCCGGTTCAGGTTACAACCACCACCCAACCGGGTCCAGAGCGGGTTCAACCGGTCCTGCCGGCGACGCACATGGTGGTCGGGTGCAGCACCATGCTCGCAGAATATCAGTTGTCCGTCACGTTTGAGCACCCGGCGAGTTTCTTCCAGGGCCAGGGCGACATCAGGAATACTGCAGAGGGCATAGGTGATCAGTACGGTGTCCGCGCTGTTGTCTTCCAGCGGTATGTCGCTTGCGGATGTCTGGATAAATTCCATGTCGAAGTCAACGGACTTGCGATTATCTTCCGCCAGATTCCACATCTCCCTGGAGGGATCCAGCCCCCAGAGATACTCCACTTTTTCCGGTGAATAGAAGGGCAGGTTGAGCCCCGTGCCTATGCCGATTTCCAGTACTCGGCCAGTGGCCAGTGGTACCACCTTTGCACGTTGTTTCATGGCCGGTTTAAGTCCGCACAGAAAGTGCGTTACCCTGGGAAGGACGTGCTTGTGATAGATACCCATCTGCTGTTTCTGCAACCCGGTGTGCTGTTGTGACTATGATTATAGTCGCCGCAGGTCGGGGTTTACATGAGTGGCGCCCTTACCGGCTGTGACATCCGCAAGCGCGAAAACAATCGGCATTTCGTTGGTCGATGGAGGAGGCTGCCGCTGCTGTGCAGGTTGCTGCAGATGTGATTGTATTTACTGGAGTATTTTGTCATTTAAGGCTCCACCCTGTTGGCATAAATGGCAGGTGGCTGTGCACATCTGCGTTGCTGGCAGGGAAATAGACCACAGGGACTTGCTTAAGACAGGGCTTAAGGCGGTGTTTGAGTCCTTGTGATTGCCGGTTCCTCCGATACCGCTGCAGAGTATGTTGAGAGGATTCCTTACTGTTGAAAAAAGACCTGTATTCATAGCTTATCATTGTCCTGGCAATTCGATAGAAAACCTTAAGCAAAACCTGTGCCTTTCTGCGCAAGGCGGGGAAGGTCATGTAGTTTGAAGCGGTGGCGGGATTTGAGTTGGCTGCCAATGGGGTCGTGGTTGTTTACTCTGTCGTGGTTACCCGACGGTTATCCTCTGGCAGTGAATTATCTGGTTGATTGAAGCAGAAAACTTTTGTCGCTGTAAGGTGACGCAATTCAGCCGGTCTGGCCCCAATCCCGGCTAAAATCATATAGACGTTTGGATTCAGGGTCTTAATGCATGTATGAGAGCACCATTCGTGCTTTTGGATGTTTTGTATCCGGTAAGTTGTACGAGACTGCATATGTAAATCCAGCGTTGGTAATGATTGCCAGTAACTTGCCGACCAGTAATGTCCTGAGCGTGGCGAGAGCCGGGATTGTCCGGGAAAGGCGTGACGTGACAGGAGAATCTGAACACCATCTCCAGTCCTGGCTGTGATGAAACACGTTATCCACAAAGGCTGTGGATAACTCTGTGGATTATTTGTTGTAAAGTGTGTCAGGGGTAACTTTTTCCAACGTTAGTGTTAAATTGATCAAATCTTGCCCGCACCGATATGTCTATGTAATTCATTTAGTTAAGTGTATTAGTGGATTGTAATTTACTGCGAGTGTACGGCTTGACAAGACAAAAAAAAATAATTACAGGGCTGTGTATAAGACACTTTGTCGTACGGGAATATACTAACATGAGCAGCAGCCAGGCGCGGCTGGTCTGACTCACTGGGTTCATACTCCGGGCTCAATCGCTTGTCGGATTGCTGGAAATATAAAAGCCACCCCGAAGGGTGGCTATGCGTATCCTTGTTTCCCGGTAGGGGCGCGGCGGTCAGTGACAGGACTGCTTAACCTGGGTCAAGTGTCAGCAAAATAATTCTGCTCATCATGCAAGCTAATGATGCTTGCCTAGCCATTCTCTGGCGAGTTTCTGCGCCTCGGCGATCTGGTCGGGGGTCATTTCCCGGGCCACAAAGTCACGATAACTGACTGCCACTGACTCACCGGCCACGGCAGCGATGTTGTACCACATATACGCCTTTACATAGTCCTGGGGGACACCGTAGCCACTGTCGTACATAAGTCCCAGGTTGTATTGCGCACGGTCGTTACCCTGTTCAGCCGCTTTGCGATACCACTTTATCGCCTCCTTGAAGTTCTGCGGGACACCATAGCCATTGTCGTACATGAAGCCGAGGTTAAGTTGCGCCCCGGGATTGCCCTTTTCGGCTAGCGGCCGCCACTCCCGTAGTGCAGTGTCATAATCACCCTGATTATAGGCAGTATGCCCCGTATCAATTCCACCAGACGCCAGTCCATGCATTGTCAGTAACAGCGGCAAGACCATTATCCTGATGATTTTCATACTTATCCCCCTGAAAGATGGTTTTGAGTCTGATCCCATTGAATCTGTCTGCGGGTGACTCTTGACAGCAGACATTGGTCATTTATGGGTAGCGCACTACGTGCGCTGAAAATGTATATATCACAATATGTAGAAATTCAAAAGGTATAGATCCCAATATGTAGCAATATTTACTCACGTGGAATCATGGCTTATTTCGTAAAAGTCTCAAAAGGGTTGATGAGTGCCATCCAGATTCAATCTAAAGGGGGGTTGCTGAATGCGTATTTCCGGCCAGAATTGGCCGCTCGCATGGCAGCAGAGAGCGTTGATGCGCTGCACTGTTCCCGGCTCAGGCTAAACTAAGGATTGTTTGCAGTTAAAGGACCTGCCTGGGGATGTTCACAAGACCCTAATAAAACTGCGGGATGAAGCAACTTCGCTACGATTGTCTAAGTCCGACAGGCTCCTGGTCCTTGAGCCGCTCAGCAATTTTTTGTAGTGACGCCTCATTGTTGCAGTAGTCGATACTGCCAGGATCCACGGCCCCTTCGGCCAGCCGCGTGTCGCATTCCTCGGTATTGGCGCAGGCAGTGCAACGCTCCATTTGTTTATGTATGTCGACTGTGCGTTCAATGGACAGGTAGCTGTCCGTATCAATGCCCAGTGCCGTGAGCACCTTGCCGAGCCGGAGACGGGCAAGTTGCTCCGCCAGTCTCTGTCGGTACTTCATGCCCGCACGGGTGTTAAAAACAATAGCCACCGATAGCAGCACCATAAAGACAGCCAGCAGCAGACCAAGCAGGAGCATTGATGCGCCGGATACAAGATTCAGTAGATTCATTGGGTGCCTTTGTGGTTGCCGTTTACAGGTTCAGCAGTTGCTGCTGAACCGGCAATAGACAAACTGCTGCAGGCCACCGTTGGGCGTGTGGTGGTCTTCCGTGAGTGTCTCGACCAGCCGTAACGTTGGCCCCAGCGCCTGGCTGAGTGTCTCGGGATTGTATCGCACGATATCCAGACCGCTGCACTGGTTGGGGCCGCTGTCGGAGAAAGTGGCGATGATGACATGGCCACCCGGTTTCAGGGCCTTGTTCACTACTTTCAGGTAGCACTCACGATCGTGGTCAAGGGTCAGAAAATGGAATACTGCCCGGTCATGCCAGATGTCAAAAGTCTGTCCGGGTGCGTAAGCTGTGACGTCGTTCTCGACCCATGTCACCTGCTGACTCTGGTCACCCAGTCGATCCTCGGCCTGTTCGATGGCCGAGCGGGCAATATCGAGTACCGTGATATCACGGTAGCCTTCCAGCAGCAGGTGATCGACCAGGGTGGAGGCGCCGCCACCTACATCAATGATGCTGGCCGCGGTGCCAATACCGGTATCGCCGATCAGGGAGAGTGAATGTTGCGGGTGTGACTGGTACCAGCTGACTTCGGCAGGATTTTTCTTCGCATAGATACTCTCCCAGTGATCTTTCCAGTCGGGATGCTGGCAGCCTGGGAGTTGCCGGACAATAGGCGTGTTCATTGGGTGTTTATATATGCAGCCACAGGGATTGTCATTGACCCATATCAATTAAACGCCTTAGTTACGTATTTATGATCCCAGGGCATGGATGTCCTTGATAAAAATCACGTTGCCTTCAACCGTGATATGCCCCTCGCTCTGCAGGTTACGCAGGATACGAGAGAAGGATTCGGGCTGGATGGAGAGACGCGATGCAATGACATGTTTGGGCGCGCCGAGCGTGATGGTGACCTCGTGTTCTGAACCAGCCGGTACCTGGTGGAGCAGGTAGTTGGTAAAGCGCAGTGTGGCGTTTTGCAGCGTCAGCGCATCGATGTCAGTAATCTGTCGTTTCAGCCATTTACTCATGTCTGCCATCAGTCTGAAACAGGTGTCGGTTGAACCCTGCAAGATGGTACGGTAGGTCTTGTTGGAAAAGGCCAGTACCTCGCAGGCATCCAGGGCGCTGGCGCTGACAGGATAGGTCTGGCCCTCCATAAAGGTGATGGCCTCGGCAAAGGTGTCACCGGCAGCAATCAGGTGAATCACCTTTTCAGCACCGTCCGGTGCCGACAGGAACAGCCGGATGGTGCCACTGCGTACCATGAAAAACTGCCTGGCCTCCTGCTGACACTGAAACAGTTGCTGGCCCTCGTCAAGGTGAATGACCCGTGCGGTTTCCAGCAGTTGTGCGAGTTGGTCATTTTCGAGCCCTCCAAACAGAGGATGTCGTCGCAGTTCGTCCGGCAGTATTTTATATGTGCTCATGGCGCCAGCTTACTCAATCTGGCAGGAAACTGCATCCGCCCGAGGTGGGGCAATTCGCATTCCTTGCGGGGTTGAGAGTCCTGCGCGATTATCTCGGCACTCCATGCGAAATGCGGGTTACCACAGGTCAATGTGAGCATGCCGGGGGTGTCAGAATACACTGTGCCTGCCAGCTGTTCCTGTTGCCAGTGCATCTGTGCTTCGGGTAACCTCAATCCCCACTAAATTAAAGACGAGTCACACGCTGATGCTGAATTTTCTGAGTTCGCTGTTTGCCCCTGACACAGGCAAGCCCGGGGGGCTGGACAAGGCGCTGATCGAGCGGGCGACCGAACGGGCTGTGGAGGGCACAGACCCGCGCCTGCGTGCCCTCGGCAATTACCGCAAGCAGCTGCGCGAACCTGTTGAGCTGGCGGTAAGGCACGTCATCGAACTCATCGACGGTCTGCCGGAAGCCGTGCCACTCAGCCGACAAGGTTATAGCAGTGACCCGCGCTTGCGCGCTTTTTTTGCGTCAAACAATCACCTGCAGGAGATCCTGGGCGGATTCAGGACTCTCAGCGATTACCTGCAAGGCCTGCCCGGCCTCCCGCCTCATGAGATCTTCGGACTGCTTACCCTGGAGTGGAAAGAGCGCAACATTCTCGGTATGGAGTCACAGGGTGACAGGGTGCGGCGGGATATGCCGCAAGTCATCGTTAACTTCTTCAATCACCGGTTCGCGTGTCCTGCAGACAATGAGGACGAGACCCGCCTGGAAATGAAGAAACGCGCCTTCGATTATCTGCTCAAGCTGGCGCTGGAAAAAATTCAGGCCGGACGCGGCAAACGCCAGGAACTGCAACGCGAGCAGCGGTTGCTGGATAAGAAGCTCGATGCCATGAGGGCCGGCGACTGGGGCCTTGAAGCCATGTTTTCGGCTGGCGAAGAGCCAGTACCGGATCTGGATGGTCTGGCAGCAAAGATTGATGCCGTGGAATCCGAGTTGCTCGAACTCGGTGACGCCAGCGGGGGGCTGGAACGGAGTCTCGAACAACTTGCCGAAGTTCTGGCACAGCCCGAACACTGGCTTTACCGGGACGCGGTGAACCTGCGTCTGAACCATATGGGTGTCAAGATGGATGACTCATTGAACGGGCCTGTAAACGACCTGCAGTTGATCGGGCTGTTCTCGTCTAGTGGTGAGCGCAGGATTGCGCTGCCGGTAAGATTGCTGCGCAGTGAACTGCCCGAACGCCCCGACTTTTTCAAACAGGCCAGCCGTTACCTGGGGTGAGCCTGCTGATATCCTGAGCCGCTTGTTGATAGGTAATAGCGGACGGGAGTCTGTTCATGAAGCCGGGAATCGGTAATAATTCGAAATCCTTATGGAACTCATTCCTGTCATTCCGCCGTTCCTCGCGATACTCAATACCATGGCTGCAACGCTGGTGAGTCTGGGTTATTTTTTCGTGCGGCGAAAGAACACCTCGGCACACCGCGTCTGTATGGTGAGTGCCTTGCTCGTGTCCACTGTCTTCATGGTCTTTTATCTTTATTACCATGCAAAAATCGGCAATATTCCGTTTGCGGGTGTCGGGGTTGTCCGTCCGGTCTATTTTTCGATCCTTGCGTCCCATGTGATACTTGCCGCGGTGTTATTCCCGCTGGTTCTGGTTACCGCCGGGTTGGCAATCAGGGGGAATACGCCCCGCCACCGGCGCCTTGCCCGCTGGACACTGCCGATCTGGTTATACGTCTCCATCACCGGCGTCATCATCTACCTGATGGCATTTCATCTCTACGCAGCCTGACAAGGCCCTGCCTGTGCGGGGTCTTGTTAGAAGATCCGCCATCGACCATTCCATTAGCCTCGACCGGACCTTCAGAAGTACCGGTATTGCTATTTCCGGCTGCTGTAACAAAACATGACATTTCTATCCTTGCCTGTGTTCAACGCTTTATATAAGGGGAATCAATGGATGTGTTATTGATTGATTCAGAACAATAATTGGAGCAGGCTACAGATGACTATCGATGCATGATGCCAGTTACACCCATGATGACTCATCAAAATGATATTTTCCTTCGGCATCGCTTGCATATGCTGGTGTGGCTTGTTGTGGGTGTGTTGATGGCGTCAGGGGCAATCAACACGGCCTGTGCCGACCCTGTTTCCGCTCTGGCCCTTAAGTATTTTCCGCAGGCGGACCGGGTGGGGGCGTTTGCGGGCGAGCCGCTGGCCGGGCCGGTTTACGAAGGTGACCGCTTGCTGGGTTACGTGCTGCGTACCACCGATGTCGCTCCCATTCCGGCCTATTCCGGGAAACCGATTACCCTGCTGGTCGGAATTTATCTTGATGGCACCATTGCCGGCGTCAGGATTACAGATCATTCAGAACCTATTCTGGATGCCGGCGTGTCCGAACTGGATCTGAAATACTTCGTCTATCAGTATCTTGATATTACGGTAGAGGACCGTGTCAAGCTGGGTGGGGCCGACCGGGAAGGTTATGAGACTATCGATAGCATTACCGGTGCCAGCATTACCGCGATGGTAATGAATGCGACCATCATGAAGGCCATCAAGAAGGTCGCCGAGTCACGCGGGATCCCGTTGCAGCACGATGGGGCCAGACTGTGGCCAGAGCCCATACTGCCTGTTGAAGTGCCGGCAAGTCGACAAGCACCGT
>JASJGW010000322.1:0-6251 GCA_033791305.1 Gammaproteobacteria bacterium
ATGCATGCCGCCTGGCCCGGCACCACGGCTATGTGTTTAATGGTGTGCTCTGTACAATGCCGGGGTTTACAGGATGTCCCGACAGGAGATCAGTAGCAATGAAGTGGCTGGACAGGATTCCTTATATCTATATTGTACCGCTGGCAATCTTTCTTGCATTGGCGCCGTTTTCACCGGAACCGCATCTCTGGGAAAAACTCAAAATGCTGTTTGCCGGCACACTGGTCAGGCCTATTGATATTTTTGACCTGTTTCTGCACGGCACGCCTTTGCTTGTCCTGGCCCTGAAGCTATCGTTGGGCACCCGGCAGCCGCAAGACGCTGACTGATCTATTTATGCAGGCCAGATCTTTGAATGTTCTGTAAGATGTTGATAGATAATGTGATAGCTGGGTGCTGAAAAGGCGGTCTGCAGGCGGGCGGCACCCCGTTAAACGCCACTTCCCCATCTGTGAGATAATGCTTGGCTAAGTGCCGCGGCGCGGCTGTCAAAGACTCCCAGGTTCAGGATAAACACGTGATTACTACCGCCAACATTACCATGCAGTTCGGGGCCAAGCCCCTGTTTGAAAATATTTCAGTGCGCTTTGGCGCAGGTAACCGTTATGGCCTGATTGGTGCGAACGGCAGTGGCAAGTCAACGCTGATGAAAATTCTCGGTGGTGACCTGGAGCCTACCGCGGGCACTGTCTCGATCGATGATAACGAACGCGTCGGCAAGCTGCGCCAGGACCAGTTCGCCTTTGAAGCGTTTACGGTCATCGACACGGTGATTATGGGTCATACGGAATTATGGGAAATCAAGCAGGAACGTGACCGTATCTATGGACTCGCGGAGATGTCAGAAGAAGACGGGATGAAGGTAGCCGAACTGGAAATCCGCTTTGCTGAACTGGATGGTTACAGTGCCGAATCTCGGGCCGGTGAGTTGTTGCTGGGGCTGGAAATTCCGCTGAAGCAGCATGACGGTCCGATGTCTGCCGTTGCTCCGGGCTGGAAGCTGCGCGTGTTGCTGGCACAGGCCCTGTTTGCAGATCCCGATATCATGTTGCTGGACGAGCCGACTAACAACCTCGACATCAACACCATCCGCTGGCTGGAAGGTGTGCTCAACGAGCGTAACAGTACTATGATCATTATTTCGCATGATCGTCATTTTCTGAATAGTGTGTGCACGCATATGGCCGATCTGGACTATGGCGAGCTGCGCGTGTATCCGGGTAATTACGATGAGTACATGACGGCGGCGACGCAGGTGCGCGAGCGCATGTACGCAGACAATGCGAAGAAGAAGTCGCAGATCGCAAACCTGCAAGCCTTTGTCAGCCGCTTTTCTGCCAATGCCTCCAAGGCCAGGCAGGCAACATCACGCGCCAAACAGCTTGAAAAAATAACATTGGAAGAGATCAAGCCTTCCAGTCGTGTGAACCCGTATATCCGTTTTGAGCAGTCAAAAAAGCTGTTCAGGCAGGCGCTGGATGTAGAAGGGTTGTGCAAGAGCTATGATGAGGGTCCGATCTTTGAAAAAGTCGACTTAAAAGTCGAGGTCGGTGAACGTGTTGCCATTATTGGCCCGAACGGCATCGGTAAAACGACGTTGCTGCGCACGCTCTACGGCGATCTCGAGAAAGACAAGGGGCGGCTGAAGTGGTCCGAGAATGCGAACCTGGGCTACTTTGCCCAGGATCATGCTGCAGATTTTGAAGAACAGACCAATCTGTTCGACTGGATGAGTCAATATGGCAGGGAGGGCGATGATGAACAGGCGATCCGCGCGACGCTGGGGCGTTTGCTGTTCTCGCAGGATGAGATAAAGAAACCGGTCAACGTTGTTTCCGGTGGTGAGCAGGGGCGTTTGCTGTTCGGGCGACTGATGTTGCAGCAACCGAATATTATGCTCATGGATGAACCGACCAATCACCTCGACATGGAGTCCATTGAGTCGCTGAACCTGGCGCTTGAGAATTATCCGGGTACACTGATTTTCGTCAGTCATGACCGTGAGTTTGTTTCTTCGCTGGCAACACGTATTGTTAAAATGAAGCCGGGTGGCATCATTGTTAACTTCAATGGAACATACGAAGACTACCTGCACAGCCAGGATGCCGGGTTGCAGAAAGCAGGTTGACAATGGAAAACATGATGGCCGTTTTTCTGAACGGCATTGCGCAACTGGAATATGACCGCAACAAGCTGTTGCCGACTCATCAGGCAGCCTACCTGGACAAGATGGATACCAGGATGGATGCCGGTATTCTTGTGCATGGCGAAATGATCAGAAATCCTGACCAGGGTCAGCGGACCCAGTTCGCCGCGGCCAATCTCGCAGCCGCACTCAGAATGGAAGATGAGTCCATGGCAGCCGCCATGTGCAGCTATCTGGCCATACGCCTGCCCGAGTTAAAGCAGGTTAAGATCGAGGACAATGAGGGTGAGATCTCCATTGAGATGGTTTTTGATGAAGAATACCGCAAACAGGTAGCCGTCGATTTTACCGGCCTGCATTGAGTCTGTATCGATCAGGAGGGGTTGCAGCGTTGCTACCCTGTCAGGAAGGCCTTGCCTGTGCCTTCAGTGGATCTCAAGCATGCTGATGAATAGCAATATAAAACAAAAAGATAACAAGTGTATCTATTCTATTTTATGAATATATATTTGTAAGTTTACTGATTTTAAAACGCTGATTCGTTAAAATGTTGATGATTGAGTGAACGGTTCTGGCCCGGTCCGGGCAACAATAAAGAACGCGGAGGATGTTTATGGACTTTTCCCACACCCTGGGATTGAACAAGGCACCTGAGACAGCCGAAGAAGAACGTGAGAAATTACAGCTATATATCAACCTGAAGCTGGCTTCCTCAGGACAACCCACCTGTGTTCCCAAGGAAGCTGCACGCTTCTTTGGCATTTCGCATGACCTGCTGAAAAGCTACCGGGAGAAAAACCGGCTGCTGGCCAATTATCAGTGTCCGGTCGATTTGCGTATCCAGGACTTCCTGAAACGCTACCTTGACGATCTCGGATCCGCCAGTGTGCCTATGTTGCCGACGCAGACTTTTGTACTGGATCGTCACGGCGTGGCACGTGAACTGTCCCTGCCCATGGGCAAGGATGAGTTTCACTCCGACATTGTATCCAGCTACCGGATAGCGCAGGGTGTGTTGCACAACCCTGCGAGTGACCGGCGTACCACGAAGGGTTCGTTCCATATCACAGAAGGGGGGCTGCCGGTTGCCGGCGACAAGAAGGCGGTACCTAAAAAGACTTTTGCATTCATGCTTGAGCGTGCGCTTGCACCAACGGATGAGTTGCTGACGATACCGTTTACATCCAGCCTGCCGAATCCGGCGCGGATGTTTGTCTCGTTGTTGCTGCGTCCGATCGTTTGCCCGGAGATCCCGGGTATTGAACCACAGAAGACCATGGAGATCCGTTTCTTCGCCCCGGGGAATCTTGTCAGCAACCTGGATTTTGTAGAGAGCATCTTCGGTAACGGGGGTAATCCCAATCTTACCGAATTTGATGCAGGGCTCGATGTCGAACACTGGACGGGTACGACCGGCTGCGTCATTCTTGCCCCGCACCTGGTTGGCCTGACCAAGCAGGAAGCGGGTCTGCCAAAATGGAGCAAGGCCACAGACCGTCAGCGCAGGGAGGGCATGTGCTGGAAAAAAGAGACCGAGCTTTACAATGAAGGCGAGGCCTTCAAACTGACGGCGCGTGACGCGTCCGGTGTCATTGTCACGCTGCTGGCAGACAACTACTTTGGTTATTGCAAGAAGGAAGTCAAGACACAGCTCAGCTTTTCAGCGAATCTGTTCGGTCTTGCAGAGGAAGAACATGCCGGTGGTGCGCTTGCCTTCCCGCGTCGTAATCACGGTGAGGAATACGGTGCAGACAGCCGTACCGTCACCCCGGGTTACTCCTTTGAGGAAATGGTCGAGCGCTATGGTGAGGTGATGGACCTGCAGCCGGAAGGCTATGCGATTGATAAAAACCACCCGAATATCATCTACCTGCAGCAGAAAGTGCGAATGGACCTGAATGCCCAGACCATTAAGTGGATGAAAGATGATGAACTGCGGACCATCAGGCTGCAGCCGGGTAAAACCTACATGCAGCCAAGCGGCTACAAGATTGAAATGAAAAAGCATCCGGGGGCGCCGTCCTGGCGTCTGGTGGGCATGAACCCGGAAGGTACTTTCTGCCACAAGCCCAGCACGGTCTCGGGTGGTGGCAAGTCGGAAATTTCAAAATCCCTGAATGATGCCGTCATTTACCGGAACCTGTTTGTCGATGATCTGAAAAAGGATCTCGACATGGTGCAGGAGATTTTCGACAAGGACTACGCGCAGCGCTTCAAGCCGGATTTTATGCATGAAGACCGTGACCCGACACGCCAGCCACTGAGTGCGGAACGCAGCCTGGGTTCGGTGATCAAGTTGCTTACGCCCATATCGAACTACACCGATGAATATAATGAATGGCTGGCATCAATTTCGCCCCGGATCCTGGCATTGGTGTTTCTCATCAAGCGTTTCTACCGGCCTGAGTGGGGCAACCGCTGGCGTGAACACCTGTCAGTCGACGAGGTTGATGGCGCGCCGGGACATGAATTGAAACTGGATGACCGCGATCTTGTTGCCTCTTATCTGCGCGTTGGTTTTGACCGGGATTCAAAATGGCGTACCTTCAAGTTAAGACAGGACTACATCGCCACAGAAAAGGTGCAGATGGAAGACGACATTACCGCCTCGGTGGTCGTGCCTGCGGCATGCATCAGTCGCTGCGGTCCGCATGATGCCGATGATCACAGCGTCAAGCTGGTGAAAAACTGCGAATACCGTCTGTTTCAGCGTCCGGATGATGCCATTCATCCCGGCTTCGATACGCAGACCGAACAGGATATGTCCGGGCCGGGTAATTTTGTGGCTAACTTCGAACCCATCAGCCATGAAAAGCTGACCACACTGGTGGAGGATGTACATACTTTCTACAAGTTCACGGCACCTATGCAAAAGCTGCTGAAAAAGGCGCATAAGGGGAAGGTGGCTTATGTCGTTTCGTCTGCCCATCCGCGCATGGTCGATGGTGCACCTTCAAAGAACCCGCGTTACCTGCAGGTGCGCCCGGACCTGGTCAGGCCAGTACGGACATATATTGCTGAAATGAGCACCCGTTTACATCGCAAGCTGGACCTGGATACAGTCGTCTGTCACCCGGTTGATGCCGTGTTGACCGGGCGGCGCAACAATCCGCCCGAGCCTGGAGTCCGTTCACTGGCCGTCTACAATCCTATCCACTACCAGGAATTGCCGGAACTCTTCATGGACTTCGTTTGCAGTCTGACTGGCAAGTCACCCTCGACCACGGGTGCCGGCAGCGAAGGGGCGCTCACCAAGGGGCCGTTTAATGCCTTGCGTACCACGGCAGATCTTAACAATGCGCTGGTGTCATATATTCTCACCGGTTATGCAGGATTTTCCAGTTCCGCCGGTTATGTCGGCCCGGAAGTGCGGGTGAACCACGACATCAGCCTGCTGGTGCCGGAAATATGGGCGCGGCTGTCTCTGGAAGAACGCAAACCTGAATATCTGATCGAGAACGGCTACCTGGAACCACTGGAGGATTTTGAACACAACGGCAAGCAGGTACTGGCGAGCCGTCTCGGCTATCGTATCACCGAGCATTTTGTACATGGTTTCTTAGGCAAAATTTTTGACAACCCGAGCGCGGTCTTTACCGAAGAGATCCTGAAGCCGGAAACCCAGGACCAGGAAACCTATATAGACGGTATTAACAACATTGTCGAGGCGCAGCAACGTGTGGCCTTGCAGTATCTCGAGGATGGCAGCATCGAGGATGCCTGTCCGCCAATGCAGGCGCTGTTGATTATTATGGCAACCGGCAAGTATATGGGGATGGATGTACACCACCCCGAGTTTCGTGCCATGTTTACCCGCGAGAACCTGCTTGAGTCTGACTGGTACAGGGAACGCCTTGAAATCAAGCAGCAGCGCGACGTGGCACTGTGGCAGCGTCACGTGGATACCTTGCAACATTTCCTTGATGATGCCGATTATGCTGATGAGGCAGAGCGTCTTGCTATTCCCGGTCGCCTTGAAATGGCGCTGCAGAAACTGGAGACGGCCAAACACCCGGATTATCTGAAAGGTCTGGTCGGAACCCTGGGTGCAGATCCGCTTAAACCGGTACGCGCATTGGTCGAGCAAAATGTCATTGCCTGGAAC
>JASJGW010000323.1:0-7411 GCA_033791305.1 Gammaproteobacteria bacterium
GATGAGGTGACGCAGAAACGGTGCACCGGCATAGGAACGCGCACCGGCTGAAGCCTGGCAGATTACCGGGCTGTCCGTCTCCTCGGCCGCTTCCATGATAGCGTGCATCTGCTCCATGTTATTGACGTTATAGGATTGAACACCGTAACCATGTTCGGCTGCGTGATCCAGCAATTGGCGTAAAGATATAATGGCCATTGTCTTCTCCTGAAATTCTACTGGTTTATCGTAAACTAAATGTATTATCCAAAAACAGGCTCGATGAGCCATTACTAAATCGCCGGCAACAACAATACCGGCAGAATCTATTGCTCCATAATTTCATGTTCACCAACACGAATAATTTTCATGGCGTTAGTACCTCCATGCACCCCCATCAGGTCACCCTTGGTGATAATAACAAGATCGCCATCACGTACTGCACCACGCCGTACCAGCTCATCGATTGCCTCGCGATTAACCGTCGCATGATCCGGGGTTGTGACATCAAAACTGACCGGATAAACGCCACGATACAGCGTCACCTTCCTGCGTGTTTCCACATGCCGCGTCATTGCAAAGATGGGGATACCTGATCTGATACGTGACATCCACAACGGTGTCGCACCGGATTCAGTCAGGGCAGCTATTGCCTTCACACCCAGACTATTGGCCGTATACATGGTGGCTTTCGCAATGGCCTCATCTGCCTGCTTGAAACGGATATTAATGCGACGCTCGGGAGCGGTCGTCATGCGCTGACGCTCGGCACCTGCACATATACGGTCCATGGCCTCGATAACCTTCGCAGGATATTGTCCGGCGGCTGTCTCGGCCGAGAGCATCACGGCGTCAGTGCCATCGATCACGGCATTGGCCACATCGAAAACCTCGGCACGTGTAGGTATCGGGTTCTCAACCATGGACTGCATCATCTGGGTCGCTGTAATCACAACACGATCGTGTGCTCGTGCCACCTGAATAATATTCTTCTGTACGGCCGGCAGCTCGGCATCTCCGATCTCCACGCCAAGATCGCCACGGGCAATCATTACAGCGTCTGCCGCTTCAATGATTTCTTCAAGCACGTCCAGTGCCTCTGCGCGTTCTATTTTTGCAACAATACCGCCGTGCCCGCCGGCCGCACGCAACAACTCTCGCGCTTCATGGATATCATCCGCTGAACGCGGGAACGATACCGCGACATAATCGGCACCCATGGAAGCAGCGACCTTTATATCTTCGCGATCCTTGCTAGTCATCGATGCGGCTGACAAGCCACCGCCCAGACGGTTAAGCCCCTTGCTGTTTGTCAGCTTGCCGCCAACCAGAACCCGGCAGCGCACCTCGAAATCGGAAACCTCTTCTACCCATAGAACCAGCAGGCCATCGTCAATGAGCAAGGTATCTCCGCGGCCCACATCATTTGGCAGAGTCTTGTAGGTAACACCAACACGCTCTTTGGTACCGGCACCAGCATCCAGTCCGGCATCAAGAATAAAATGATCATCCCTTTCAAGGCGTATCATTCCCTCCTGAAAGCGCTCGATGCGGATCTTGGGTCCCTGTAGATCAGCCAGCACGCCCACCTGATGGCCATGCGCACGTGCACGGTTACGTACATTCTCGGCGCGTTTGATGTGGTCTTCGTGAGTACCGTGTGAGAAATTCACCCTGACAACATCCATACCCGCCTGAATCATTTCATCCAGAACCCGCTTCTTGTCCGTCGCCGGGCCAAGGGTTGCAACAATCTTGGTACGTCTTGGCATAGCGTCAGGTTATATTCTTGTTTGAAGACAACGTATAGCTGAAATCTATTTGGCCCGTTCTTCCAGTATGGCGACTGCGGGCAGCTGCTTGCCTTCAAGGAATTCAAGAAACGCACCCCCGCCAGTCGATATATAGGACACCCCGTCTTCAATACCATATTTATCGACCGCCGCCAGCGTATCACCGCCCCCGGCGATTGAAAACGCAGCTGATTCCGCAATGGCCAGACCCAGTGTTTTGGTGCCTTCTCCGAACTGGTCAAATTCGAACACGCCAACCGGACCATTCCAGACGATAGTACCGGCGCTTTTCATCAGTTCGGCAAACCGGGCAGCAGTTTCCGGGCCAATATCAAAGATCATGTCGTCATCCTCCACGTCTTCAACCTTCTTGACCACCGCTTCGGCAGACTCGGAAAACTCCTTGCCAACAACCACATCCGTTGGCACGGGGATCTCGCCACCCTTGGCTTTCGCGGCTTCCATGAGACGCTTTGCCTCCGGAACCAGGTCTTCTTCGTAGAGGGATTTACCAACGTTGTGACCACTGGCTGCAATAAAGGTATTGGCAATACCTCCGCCTGGAATCAGCTGGTCCACGACACCGGACAATGATTCAAGCACGGTAAGCTTGGTCGATACCTTTGAACCGCCGACTATCGCTACCATGGGACGCTGCGGGTTATCCAGCGCCTTGCCCAGTGCCTCAAGTTCCCCTGCCAGCAAGGGACCCGCACAGGCAACCGGCGCATATTTTGCCACGCCATGTGTAGACGCCTGTGCACGATGTGCCGTACCAAAGGCATCCATTACAAAAATATCGCAGAGGGCTGCCATCTTCCTTGACAGTTCCTCGTCACTCTTTTTCTCGCCTGCATTGAAGCGTACGTTCTCGCACAAAACAACTTCGCCATCACGCATCTCGCCGACACCATTGATCCAGTCCTTGACCATTTCAACGTTATGGCCAAGCAGTGCAGCCATGTGCTCGCCCACCGGGATCAGTGAGAACTGCTCATCATATTCACCTTCGGTCGGGCGACCCAGGTGCGACATCACCATCACCCTGGCGCCTGCATTCATGGCATGTTCAATCGTGTGTAAAGACGCAAGAATGCGTTTGTCGCTCGTGACCTTGCCATCCTTAATGGGAACATTCAGGTCCTGACGAATGAGGACACGCTTGCCGGCCAGATCAAGATCGGTCATTTTAAGGACAGACATAAAAGAACTCCTGAAAGATATTTTGTATAAATGCAGTTAGTTAAAGACTCTTTCTGCCTTAACAAACAACATTAATTGAAGCATACCAGCCCGGACTGTTCCGGGCTGGTAGCAAGATCAAAACACACTCAATAAAACAGCGTTTATCTTTTATCCTGCAATGTGCTTGACAAAGCGCATCATGTTACAGGTGTAACCGTACTCGTTGTCGTACCACGCCACCAGTTTCACAAAGGTGCTGTCCAGTGCAATACCGGCTCCTGAATCAAAGATGGAAGACTGGCTGCAACCACGAAAATCCGTGGAGACCACCTTGTGGTCAGTGTAGCCAAGCGTACCCTTCATCGGGCCTTCCGAAGCTGCCTTTATTGCAGCACAGATCTCTTCGTAAGAGGCTTCTTTTTCCAGCTCTGCAGTCAGGTCGACAACAGAAACATCCGATGTCGGCACGCGGAAAGCCATGCCCGTCAGTTTGCCGTTCAGCTCAGGCAACACCACGCCAACCGCCTTGGCAGCACCGGTGGATGAAGGAATAATGTTTTCCAGAATGCCGCGACCACCGCGCCAGTCTTTCTGTGAAGGGCCGTCAACAGTTTTCTGGGTAGCCGTTGCTGCATGCACAGTAGTCATCAGGCCACGCTTGATCCCCCAGTTGTCATTCAACACCTTGGCAATCGGCGCCAGACAGTTGGTGGTACAGGAAGCAGCAGAAACAATATTCTGTCCTGCATACGTCTCGTGGTTGACACCATAGACAAACATCGGGGTACCGTCTTTGGAAGGCGCACTCTGGACAACCTTCTTCGCACCTGCATCAATGTGTTTTTGGCAGCTCTCCTCCGTCAGGAAGAAACCCGTTGAATCGATAACAATCTCAGCACCTACTTCATCCCATTTCAGGTCAGCCGGGTCACGCTCGGCAGTCAGGCGAATCTTGCGACCATCAACAATCAGGTTATTTGCATCCGAAGATACGTCACCGTCGAAGCGACCGTGCACAGAATCGTATTTCAGCATGTACGCAAGATAGTCAGCGTCCAGCAGATCGTTGATACCAACAATTTCGATATCCTTGAAATCCTTTGCCACTGCACGAAAGACCATTCGGCCAATGCGCCCAAAGCCATTAATACCGACTTTTATCGCCATAGTTTTTTCTCCTGATGTCTAGATAAAAAATAATTAAAATTTTTCCCGCACCCGGGATGCTCGGATAGATCAAGCGATGCTGTTAACCGCCTTCACAACATTCTCAACGGTAAAACCGAACTCCTTAAAGAGCTCACCAGCTGGTGCTGATTCACCAAAGTGGTCAATACCGATCACCGCACCGTCGAGGCCGACATACTTGTACCAGCCTTCAGTGACTGCAGCCTCAACGGCCACGCGCGCCTTCACGCTTGCTGGCAATACCGATTCCTTGTAGGCGGCATCCTGCGCATCAAAAACCGTTGTTGATGGCATGGACACTACCCGAATCTTCTTGTCCGCAAGTGCATCTGCTGCGCCCACGGCCAGCGCCACCTCAGAGCCTGTTGCAATAATGATGACCTCCGGCGTACCGTCACAATCTTTCAGCACGTAACCACCCCTGGCGATATCAGCAATCTGCGCGGCAGTACGCACCTGGTGGTCCAGGTTCTGACGCGAGAAAATCAGACAGGACGGCCCGTCCTTCTTTTCCATGGCCTGTTGCCAGCACACAGCACTTTCAACGGCATCACAGGGACGCCATACTGCCATGTTAGGGATCATCCGCAGTGTAGGAATCTGCTCAACGGCCTGGTGTGTCGGGCCATCTTCACCCAGTCCGATAGAGTCATGCGTATAGACAAAGACACTTTGAATCTTCATCAATGCCGCCATACGCAGAGCGTTGCGCGCATATTCAGAAAACATCAGGAAGGTCGCACCGAATGGAATAAAGCCGCCATGCAGGGCGATACCGTTCATGATTGCCGACATGGCAAATTCACGCACACCGTAATTAATGTAGTTAGCGTCGGGCTTGGCAGCACGCATCGGTTTATAGCCGGACCACTCCGTCATATTGGAGCAACCCAAATCGGCAGAACCACCGAAGATTTCCGGCAGTATGGCAGTGTAACCTTCGATAGCTGCAAGTGAGGAATGACGTGTTGCCGTTGTCTTGGCTGCAGCATTCACTGCAGTTATAAACGCAGTCGATTTGTCAGCCCAGTCAGCAGGCAGTTCACCGGCCATGCGACGCGCGTAACCGGCAGCCAGTTCCGGGTGTTCGGCCTGATAGGCGGCAAACTTGTCATTCCACTCGGATTCAGCCCTGAGACCCTTGTTCTTGCCATCCCATCCTTCGTAAATATCTTCCGGAATGACAAATGGCTCATGCTTCCACCCCAGTTCCTTGCGGGTCAGTTCAACTTCATCATCACCCAGCGGGGCACCATGACAACCATGCGTACCCGCCTTGTTCGGGGAACCGAAACCAATGGTCGTCTTGCAGCAAATCATGCTGGGCCTGTCAGTAACCGACTTCGCTTCAACAATCGCCTTTTCAATCGCAGCCGGGTCATGGCCATCGACGTCTGCAACAACGTGCCAGCCATAAGCCTCGAAGCGTTTCGGCGTATCATCCGTGAACCAGCCTTCAACATGACCATCAATCGAAATACCATTGTCATCCCAGAAAGCAACGAGCTTGCCCAGCCCCAGGGTACCTGCCAGTGAACAGGCTTCGTGAGAAATGCCTTCCATCAGACAGCCATCGCCAAGAAAGACATAGGTGTGGTGGTCAACAATCTCATAACCGTCACGGTTAAACGTGGCAGCCAGTGCTCGTTCAGAAATAGCCATACCCACTGCATTGGTAATACCCTGGCCAAGCGGGCCTGTCGTTGTTTCGACGCCCGGTGCATAACCGTACTCCGGGTGACCCGGTGTTTTTGAATGCAGTTGACGGAAATTTTTCAGATCTTCAATACTCAATTCGTAGCCGCTAAGGTGCAGTAACGAATAAATCAGCATCGAACCATGACCATTGGAAAGTACAAAACGGTCACGGTCAGACCAGTCCGGGTTGGACGGATTATGTTTCAGATGCTCGTTCCACAGCACCTCGGCGATGTCCGCCATTCCCATTGGCGCACCCGGATGCCCGGAATTTGCTTTTTGCACGGCATCCATGCTGAGGGCACGGATGGCATTGGCTAGGTCTCTACGCTCAGCCATGTTCTTCTCCTGTTCTGATTTGAATTCTTTAGCGTTTCAGCGCCGCAAAGTGGCGTCTGCCTGTCTTGCCTGGACCCGCTGCTAACGGGCGCCCAAACCGGGAATTTTCTGCCACGGCGACAAAAAGGCCTCCGGCGCTGATCTGTTGTCACAGAGGCATCCAACCTCATCGAAGATTGTTGGCAAGACCAGGTGCATCCCATCTGCTACCCGTCTGGCACTTCTGTTCCTCAGGGACAAGGCGCGCTATTTTCCCCTAGTTTGCCTCCAACGGCAATAGCACTTACGGGATTGCCAGCACGTCAAAAATTTATCACTTTATCCATCTATAACAAATACTTATCGACGTCCACCACAGGTTCAGGCCACCTCATCCCGCCATTTGATTGAACAACCAATGCCGGGTATCTGTTCCCGGGGACCTTGGCCGGTCTCCGCGACCATATGCATCGCCTCGAACAGGTCACGCCGCGCATCGGTCGGCGCGGCTTCCTTGCGACTGGCATCCAGACGGCCCCGGTATTGCAACTGCAGGTCCTTGTTATAACCAAAGAAATCAGGTGTACACACCGCCCCATAGGCCTTGGCAACGGCTTGGGATTCGTCCAGCAGATAGGGAAAAGGAAAATCATACTTCCGCGCAACCGCCTGCATGTTCTCAAAACTGTCCTCCTTATATAATGAAGGATCATTGGACATAATGGCGACGCTATGAATACCAAATCCCTGTAACTCCCGGGTGTCCCGCACCAGCCGTTCACGGATAGCCTTCACATAGGGACAGTGATTGCAGATAAACATAACCAGCAGACCTTGCGGACCACTGCATTCTCCAAGTGTCCACACCTTATTGTCGATACCAGGAAGTGAAAAATCGATGGCCGCTTTGCCAAAAGCGCATACCGGTGTTTCCAGACTGACCATGTAAAGCTCCCGCTGTATGGAAGATAAGGAGACTTACTCTAAAGATTGAACCGCCAGATGAAAATATCACTAACGTAGGGTAGAATTACGCGTTTACCCACAAACAAAACAACTAACTTATGTCAAACAATCATATATTTACCTCCGAATCGGTCTCGGAAGGTCACCCGGACAAGGTCGCCGACCAGATATCCGATGCCGTCCTCGACGCCCTACTCGAACAGGACACACGTGCCCGCGTGGCCGTCGAAACCCTGGTCAAGACGGGAATGGTTATTATTGCCGGTGAGTTTACCACCTCTGCA
>JASJGW010000324.1:0-2974 GCA_033791305.1 Gammaproteobacteria bacterium
ACCACCGACTGACCCGGCACAGGAAACACATGCCCGAACTTCCCGAAGTAGAAACCACCTGCCGCGGTAACACACCCCATATCACGGGTAAACAGGTTACCCGGGTCATTGTACGCAACCCGAACCTGCGCTGGCCGGTATCCGGACGCCTCGGCAAGGAACTTACCGGACAAACGATAAACAGCGTCAGCCGGCGTGCCAAATATCTGTTACTGCACACCGATGCCGGCACCGCCATCCTGCATCTCGGCATGTCCGGCAGCCTGCGCCTCATCAAGGTCACTACCCCTGTAGGGAAACACGATCATGTTGATATCGTCTTCAACAAACGTGCCTTGCGGCTGACCGACCCGCGTCGCTTTGGCAGCCTGCACTGGACCCGTCGGCCTCCGGAACAACACCGGCTCATCCGCACTCTGGGACACGAACCACTGGGTGATGATTTTACAGGAGACTACCTGTACCAGTGTTCACGTGGCCGCAAGGTGGCGATCAAGCAATTCATCATGAACAGTCATATCGTTGTCGGCATCGGTAATATTTACGCCAGCGAAGCCCTTTACATGGCGGGTATCTACCCGAAACGTGCTGCCGGCAAGGTAAGCCTGAAGAAGTACCACCTGTTGACTGAGGTCATCAGGGAAGTGCTTAATGATTCCATTGCCAAGGGCGGCACCAGCCTGCGCGATTTCGTTAACGGCCATGGTCAACCGGGCTACTTCAAGTTGCATCTGAATGTTTATGGCAAGGCCGGCGAACCGTGCATCAGCTGCAGGACACCCATCAGGGAAATTTGCCAGGGACAACGCTCGACCTTTTATTGTCCCGAATGCCAGCCGTAACCCACCACCTTGGAGCAACGATGCTGTTACTCAAACCAACCATGATAGCGTTTGCCATCCTTTTCCTGTCAGCCTGTACCGGCACAAAACCTGCCACATCACTCAACGACGAGTTTTCAACCGTGATCACCGGGGATGGCACCAAGTTTTTCACCTACATACGTCACTTGTCCGGAGATGCAAAGGGAGAACGGGGCAAAGGCAAGGGTAGAGGCAAGCCTGATAACAGCTTGCACGAGGCGGTACAGGCGCGGCTGGACACAAGCGGTTATTGCCAGGATGGCTATCTGGCACTGGAACGTTATCACGCCAATGGCATTGCACGCGTACGCGGCGAATGCCGCGATGGCGCTACCGACAGTGACCGCGAGCAATTCCCGAACCAGCCGTAGCATCCGCTCTGCGACACACCCACACCTATATACATGAAACCAGACAATGAGCACAGCGGATAACAACGAGCTAAAAGAGCGCGAACGCTGTGCCTGGGCCGCGGTTGCGGATGGCTGGAAAAGACGCGACAAACTGTTGCGCAAGGGTGCCGCACCGGTCACCGAACGCATACTGGAGCTTGCCGGAATAGTTCCAGGTCACCAGGTGCTGGACATCGCTTCCGGTACCGGTGAACCGGCAATTACTGCCGCAGAACTGGCCGGTAACACGGGCAAGGTAACGGGTATAGATCTTACCGAGGAAATGCTGGCATACGCACGCGAAAAAGCTGCAGAGGCTGGCATTGCAAACATTGAATTTCTTTGCGTCGATGGCGAGACACTGGACTTCGATGCAGACACATTTGATGCAGTGACCCTGCGCTGGGGCCTGATGTTCATGCCGGAACCGGAAGTATGTCTTGAGCGGGCACACGGGGTAATGAAAAGACACGCACGCATCGCCATCGCCTGCTGGTCAGCGCCGGACAAGAATCCGTTTATCGGGGTGCTGATGCAGACATTAGGCAAGTACATGGACGTACCCAAACCACCACCCGGGACACCCGGTATTTTTGCGATGGCTGACCCGAAAAGACTGCATGCTGTTATTGCCGCTGCCGGTTTTCACAATATCGAGCTGGAAGAACAGGAAATAGACGTGATTGCAGTTGACAACGGACAGGCTTACTGGGAGGCCATCTCTGACCTGGCCGCCCCTGTCATGACACTGGTAAACCAGCTGGATAATGAAACACGTCAGGCGTACATAAATGATGTGATTCAAACAGCTGATGCCCTTAAACACGGCAACACACTGTCTATGCGCGGCACCACCTGGCTGGCAAGCGCAGAAAAATAACCTTTGAGTGTAGGTGTTTTTGTTCACACTAAAATCAGCCGGTTACGGTACTGACCTACTTTTACTGTGAAATATACGGCCTATTTCGTACCCTCTCGGACTATTAGGTGGGATAAAAAAGCAGGGATAGACACAACACCCCAGCCTTCTCCGCTGCTTCATCCTGCATGGTGTCGAGCACCTGTGAATAGACCTGCAGAGTGGTAACCATGCTGGAGTGGCCTAGTCTTTCCTGCCCAACCTTTGTGTGTATGCCCTGCTCCATCAAATACGTTACATGCAGGTGGCGTAGTGAGTGTGGGCCGAGGCTCACGATCCCTGCCTTGTTCCCCGCTAACTTTACTGCGGCACTGTAGGCGGCGGGCCTGTAGAACTCGCCCTTCTGGTTGTGTATTACATGGCTGGTGCGTATGCCCTTCTTCATGTGTTCCTTTTTCTGCCGCTTCCTGTAACCCCTGAGACTGGCGACCACATTGTCAGGGAGTACCACAGTCCGGCGACCGGCTTTTATCCTTGGTGGATTGATAATAATTGTTGGCTCTTCAGGAAAATTTGTGGGTTGGAGCACCCTAACTCCCTCTCCCTTCGGAGGGTGTCGCAAAAGTCTCTTCCAGGATGGGGAAGGAAGTAGAATAAACTGAATTTGATATCAAAGCGACGAAGCCATGCCGAAGCAGCAAATAAAGCGCCCCGTAATGACATTGGATACAAGCAACAGCTTGGTCTTTTCGCCCTGGAAGGAGGCTCAGGGGTAGAAGGCAAGCAGACGGCTAAGCCGCAGGGAGTCCAATTCAAAGATCCGGATCCACGGAGTATCCTGCTGAATGGTGTTCGCCTGG
>JASJGW010000325.1:0-8002 GCA_033791305.1 Gammaproteobacteria bacterium
ACCTGCTCGCCCTTGGCAGACATATCGGTGATTATGGTGTTAAGTATTTTCGCCTGGTCACTATCTGAGGACTGCTGCGGTTCAGTGACGCTGCGATTGCTGATAATCCGCTGAAAACGCCTCACATCCATCATGATCGCCTGCAGTGGCAGGTTAATGTCGTGAGCCATGGTCGAGGCCAGTTCACCCATAAATGACATTTTATCATTATGAATCAACATGTTTTCGGCAGCGGTCTGCTTTGTCACGTCATCGACCAGAATAACAACTCCGGTCTCCTGTTCCTGTAACGGGTAAATAGTAATATCGTAGTGATAGAGGCTGCGCAGGCTCTGCTTGAGATGAATGATTTTCTTATCTTCGATCGCTTGCCGGACATGCTCAGGACGAACCGTCGTCTGTGGATAAGCCTCCCACAGCGTTTTACTCAGCGCATCTTCTGATGATATTCCAGAAACTTTTTCGACCTGCTTATTCCACTGGGTGACGCAGCCACTTTTATCCAGGCCCACAAGCATCAACGGCATCGAGGTTAAAATATCTTTGATATAGGACTCGGAAGCGAGTAACTGATCGGCAGTAATTACATGCTGCGCAATCTCTTTTTCCAGCAGCTGATTACTGTCCATCAACAGTTGATTGGCTTGATTCAGCGTTGCCGTTCGCTCCTGCACCCGTTTCTCCAGCTCATTTCGTATAGCGGTTAACTCAAGGTTCGCCTTATAAGCTTTGCGACGGGCTATAAACAGATAGATGGTCACAATCGATAACAGAATTAGCAGTGTGCCACCGGTATAATTGGCCAGATGCTGCCAGTTCCTGTTGCCGGCTTCATCTTTAAAAAGGTCTGTCAGTGCCAGAACAGGGGAACTCTGCAGAGCCAGAATCGCCAGCAACAATGAATTTTTCATAACAGAAATATTACCCCAAAATTTACTGTGTCACTATACCACAACACGCATACTGAAAAAATAGCAAGGCGTAGAAAGGAAGCAATATGGCAACGACACTTGTCATGCTGAGCGCTTAAAAATAGCTAATATTTCAAATGTTTTATCCAGTCTTGTGTGGAGACATCGATCAAGTCCAGCACTGCGGCAGGATAGAATCCTGCGACTAGAATTAATATGGCAAACACGCCGATGATAAGCAGCTCACGGCTTTGAAGATCAACTGATTGTTTGACAGCAGAATTTGTTGCCGGACCAAGAAAGGCCTTGCGGTAAAGGGAAACAAAATAGCTTGCGCCAAGCACTACTGCTGCAAGCGCAGCAAGGCCGGCACCTGTATGCGTTGTGATAGCTGAATACAGAATTAAAAATTCAGCGGGGAAGCCACTGGTGCCCGGTATACCCATGGATGCAAGGCCAAACAGTAAAAAGAATGTTGTCAGTTTAGGCATGGATCTGGCTATACCACCGAGGCTGATAATATCAGTGGATCCGATACGGTGATGGAGCAAACCGGTAATCAGGAACAGGCCGCTGGAGATTACAACAAAGTTAAGCAGCTGGAATATCGCGCCCTGTATACCCTGTTGCGTGAATGAGGCTATGCCAAGTATGACCAGACCTACGTGGCTGATGCTGGAAAATGCCAGCATACGCCGGAGGTTGGTTTGCGCCATGGCCGTGATTGCTCCGTAGAGTATACCGATAGCGCCTAAAGTCGCCAGTAGCCAGGCAAATTCCTGTGCGGCCTGGGGTGCCAGCGGTACCACGTAACGTATAATGCCGTAAGCACCCAGCTTCAGACCGACGATGGTGGCTGTTACCGATACCGGTCCCTGCATCGCCATTAAGGGCAGCCAGGTGTGAAACGGCACAATGGGTATCTTAAATGCAAAACCTAACAACAACAGCAGGAATACCTGCTTTTGTATATCCAGAGGTAAGGGTGTCTCCAGCCACTTCAGATAATCAAAAGTTAGTCCCGACGGTAAGCTGCCGGCTATTTCTGCATGACTGAAGGCGACTAAAACGAAGCCGAAAATAAGTGGAATGCCACCGGCCAGCATGAATAAAGTGTACTTAACCGCAGCAAAACGGCGATTGGGTCCTACACCCCAGAAACTGACCAGGAAGTAAATCGGAATCAGCGTCATTTCCCAGAACAGCATGAACAGGATGCCGTCAAGTGCACAGAAAATACCCAATGTGGCACTTTCCAGCAATAGCAACAATGAGTAGTACAGTCGTTGCATATGGGCGACGGAATGCCATGAGCTCAGGATAACGCCGATAAACAGGATGACGGTTAACGGCAGGAATAGTACCGAGAGTCCGTCTACGCCAACCTGGTACTGTGCATTGATAGAAGGTATCCAGCTAGCTGACTCGACCAGTTGAAAACCAGAGATGCCGGCATCGAACTGGAACAGCACTGTCAATGAAAGCAGCAGGTCAGCAATGGCCGTAACCAGTGCTATCCAGCGTGCATGGCAGGAATTTGGCCACAGCCATATCAGTGCACCACCGATGGGCAGTGTGATTATCAACAAGCTTAGTAATGGGAAATTCGCTTCTGTCATGGTTTCACGTACTAATGTTTCGTGGCTGTAGAAGAATAAAGGTCGTTAAGGGGCTGCAGTGATTTGTCTATCAGCTCAAGCCACGGTTCAGAATAAAAGCCCAGTCCAAGCAGTGCAGCGATGATAATGCCAGCGATAAGTACTTCGCTGCTAAAGGTGCTGGTGGTTTTGATCTGCAAGCTCGTGTTCTCAGCTTGCGACAGGAACACTCGCTGGAATGCCCACAGCAGAAAGCCCGCAGCCATAACGTTACCCAGAGCGGCACCGATGGTGACCAGTGTACCGAAACTTTCGATTGAACCTTCCATCACCAGGTGTGCCGCATCAAAACCGGGTGTTCCGGGCATGCCGACGATAGCAAGGCCGGCGACCAGGAACGCTATTGCGACTACAGGCATATGGTCGAAAAGACCGCCAAGCTGTGTCAATCGGGTGGTGCCGGTGCGCTGGAATATCAGGCCGGTCATTAAAAACAGGCCGGCAATGGCCAGTCCGAAGTTGATCGTCAATAGAGTGCTGCCCTGGAACGCTAATGGATGCAGACTCAATAAACCTATCATAACAATACCGGTGTGACTGATAACGGCATAGGCTAAAAGCCGCCGAAGGTTGTCCTGCATCATCGCCAGCAGTGCTGCGTAGAGGATGCCGGCAACGGCCAGCACTAATAAAAATGTCTGCCATTTCATCACAGCGTCAGGCAGTAGTGGATAGACAAAACGCAGGATGCCGTAAATACCGGTTTTAACACCCAGCAGCAGGATCGGAGCCACCGCAACCGTGCCATGTTCAATCGCAAGTGGCAGCCAGCCGTGTAGCGGAAACAGGGGTATGCGTACGGCTAGCCCGTAGAACAGCAAAAAGAAAATCCAGCCCTGATAAACAGGCAGGATAGGACTGTCCTGCAGATCGATCAGGTCAAATGACCAGACATTATTATGGACTTCAGCGTATTGCCAGCCCAGCAACAGAGTGCCAATGATCATAAGCAGCAGGCCACTGCCCATGAACTGCAGATAGCGGGTGAAGGCGGTATCCTTGTTAGGTGAAGTCGCCCATCGCCATAAAAGATATCCGAGCAGGATAAACTGGATGAATGAGATGAAAACGAACCATAATAGATTCAGCGTAACAAACATCGCCACCAGGCAGGCCTGGGTAGCCAATACCGTTGTCTGAAACCTGTTCTGCGGGGCCAGTCCGCGAATGGGTCCATAGAGTGAAACAATCAGGATCAAAAAATTGGTTAACAGCAGGAACAGTACCGAGATGCCATCGACGGCAGCATGGTAGTCCAGTGGTCCATAAAGGCTGAAAAATTCACTGAACTGGAATCCGGCGATGTTCTGGTCAAACTGCAGGTACAGGTAAATGGCCAGCATCATTTCGATGCTGGTAATGGCAAGGGCAGACAGTGCCGCAGAGCGTTTGCCGGCAAAACGTAAAATTAACAGCCCGGCAAATGGCAGTAGCTGCATGGTTGCCAGAACAGGGAAAGACAGTTGTGTGTGCCAGGCA
The DNA here is from genome assembly GCA_033791305.1 of Gammaproteobacteria bacterium. GTDB lineage: Bacteria > Pseudomonadota > Gammaproteobacteria > UBA9214 > UBA9214 > UBA9214. The sequence continues at coordinate 4,049 of JASJGW010000325.1, forward strand.
AGGACTTGCATCAGAATACGACCAACAGGGTTAACAGGATAATCAGCCACAGGTAACGGGGCCTGCTGAACAGGTAATCAATACGAATAAGATAAGCACCGACTATATTTAATACATTGATCAGCCCGTCACCGCTACCCTTGAGTACTAATGATTCCTCGAACCAGTACAGAACATTCGCTATTTTTTCCATGACTGTGCCAAAAAAACCTCGCCCGGTTATCAGTGAGACTTCCGGGTTGACCAGGCCGCGCTTACGTTCTTCGTAGTCGGTGAGTGATGAAATGGAATCTATCTGACCGGGCAGGCCAACCATGCGGTTCACTATACGCTCGTCGAAATGATTTAGATCCTGCGCAAATAAACTCGTCGGTTTGACTGCCAGCCAGTCAATGATATTGTCGAGCCACATTCTGTGCAATGCTGCGTTGAACAGGTAGGGTTGCCTTTGCATCAATGTGGAAACCGGGCGCGCTTTGCGGTTGATCAGGGTCAGGTAGGCTGGTGAGCTCAGCATCTGGTAGGCGCGCCAGCTTGCATGGGCAGCAAGGTGGATGGTGGCCAGTGTGTACCAGCCCAGGCCGATGCATGTCAGCATTAAACCGGTCTGTGTCAATGCAGAAAAGATCAGTGCTGTTTTTAAATCGGTTTGTACCAGGCCGCCAAGCCAGCCATAGACAATCGTCAAAATACCCAGTGAGATCAGGATGATCTGCATGGCACCGCTGGTATCGATCACCGGTGCAATGCGAAGCAGTAAAAAGATGCCTGCATGTACCATCAATGAGCCATAGAAAATGGCACTGGAGGGTGTCGGCCCTTCGAGTGCACGGGTAATCCACGAGCAGAATGGAAACAGCGCCGATTTAACCAGTGCCGCCAGGATAAAACCACTCAGTACAAAAAAGCGCTGTGAGGCATCAAGCACGATCAGTTCGCTGTTCATGCTGTTCCAGTCATTACCGTTTGCCCAGTAGAAAGCAAGCACCAGGGCAAGGATGAATCCAGCATCACCGACACGGTTGGTGATGAAAACACGCGTCGCATTTTTTACTGCAGCAGGGCGGTCATAAGCGTATGCAATCAGCAGGTAAGAACTCAGACCCGCCAGTTCCCAACCGATGAATGCGGTGATGGCATTACCCGATAGCACGATCAGTAACATGGCGGCAGTGAACATATTGATGACCAGAAAGAAGCGGAAGTATCCCTTTTCACGATGCAGGTAGTTCACCGAAAAACGTAAGGTGATGTATAACAGCAGGGCAAACAGGCTGCCAATGCCCAGTGCCAGAAAATCCAGGGAGAGGGCGATATTAATACTTAGCTGGCCACTGCTAAACCAGTTGAACAGGGTCAATGAAGACGGTAGCAGACCGGGTTTGGACAAGCTGAAAATCAGCAGGCCAGTAATCGAGAGCAGGCTGATCAATGCCGCGTAGCTAGACAGTTTGCCAACAACAGGTTCCGAAGATTCATCCTGAAAGGAACCGGACAGGATGCCAAGTCCGATGATCAGGGCGGCTGCCAGTGGCGCGACGAATACTAACGATGCGATCAACTCAAGCCAGCTGTTGAATTCAGACATGGGCCGCCTCCATTGGTTTTTCAGGTAATTTTTCTGAGACGATAAGTGCGGGTGACAGGTGGTCTCGTTGTCCCCGGTAGTAGTCAACTGAATGTGTTACTTTTGCCAGATCCTGCTGTGTCCCATGCCAGGGAACAAAACCTTTACCGGCAACAAAGAAACTGATTTCACCGTCTTCCGGGTCGACGGCGGCTAACTGTATCCAACGGTTGCCAACCAGTTCTTGTATCACCGGCTGACGCTGATAGATTTCTCCCAGTATTTCTGTTTTTGCTTCCACGATAACCAGAAGACGCATGGCCTCATGAATTTCGATCATCTGTACCGGTAAACCGGTGCGTAGATCCGAGCTGGCGCCTTCCATGACGCCGAACAGGCCGGTGAGGTTGTGCATTATCTTGGTGCCGCAACCGTATTTTTCGTTATTTACCGTGGAGAAATAATATTCCAGGTTAATGCCCGCACCGACCGGGCCGGCGTTCAGTAGAATGGCCTCGATGATTTTGCCTTCAGGGTCCGTGGACGGATCATAAGAAATGAGGAAAGCACGGCGATCAAAGAATGCACCCTGGCTCAACGAGCGTCGCCCGATAAAGGCGGTGGCATTGGTGGCATGGCCAAGTTCAGGTCTTGCCTGACTGAAATCGTAAGACCGTGCTACAACATGCGCTAACGCTGTTTCATTGTCCATCGTGGTTGACGCCGACATAAAGCGACGGCTGCGTTCATGTGCCGATAGTCGACATGCCTGGTCCAGTTTAGTATTGATGGTTTGCCAGCCCTGAGACTGCTCACTGCTCAACTGGTCCATATCATACCACTCGATCACTTCGTCACAGGTATTGTGTTCTGCACCGAGGAAAATCGTGTCCTGTGGAATATGCAGACCGCGTTGTTCAAGTAGCTTGCGTATTTCAGGGCGATTGGCCATCGCAGCATAGATGCGTGCGTTTGGGCCACCATGACGACCACTGCATGCGCCGCAGTCATAGGCTGCCATATGCGGGTTATTCTGGCTAGACGAGCCATGTCCCATCATGATCACGAAGGGTGCAAAACCGGAAACCAGGCCAATAGTGCGCAGGAAATTCTCAACACGGTCAGCCTGTTCTTCGTCGGTAAAACCATGTCGGGGGTTCTCGATAGTTGCTGCTTCATCACTTTTTGCATTGATGCGCACCTGGGTGTCGACTGACAGGTCTATACGATCTCGGTTGCTCTGGATCCACTTGCCAAAGCGGCCGGGAAACAGGGTTTTGCTGACTAATGTCAGCAATGCAAACGGCGCGCTCAGGGCGATAAGTAAACCCGTGCTCAATACATTACGACGTGTTTCAAGGTGCAGCAGGTCTTTAATCCATAGTCTGGATTTGCGACGTTGCAGGTGCTCCTGCTCGACCCCTTGTTGATCATGTTTTGCATATTCGTACACAGCATGAGCCGGGGTCACGACAATCGGGCAAAGTGGTGTATCGCTGGTATCATCAAGCCCTCGCCAGTTGATCGCCACGCCAAAAAAACCGGCTGCGCCAAGCGTTTCGATGCCTGGCTCGATCTCTTCCAGGTGGCGCCGAATACCTTCTTCCCGGTCGTCCATGCAAAAAGTGATTTGTGCACTGGGACGCGCCACACCTTCACCCTGGCGCGTACGCCAGCGGCCACGGCCCTTGTTCTGCCGGGTAGCATTAAAAATCTTTTCGCGGTAGTTGCGCTCATAAGCCTGCAGCCACAGGAAGCTGCCGTAATCACCTTGAGCCAGCTCCAGACAGCTAAAGATTTTTTCCAGGTGGTTGACATCGAGTCCACTGATAAATGAACCGGGTAGTGAGAGCTGCTGCGAAAGACGGAACAGGCTCCAGGCGTTACCGTGAACGCTGTAACCTGTGGGCTTGTCAGCGGCTGGGCTGTGTTGCCAGGTCCAGATCATGTCAGCCAGGTCGACCCAGTCATCGTAAACATTGGTGTTCGAATATTGTCGTAACACCAGTTCATGTGCCCGGGTGATTAAGTATTCCGGCAACTGTGTGTTGAACAGGGCATGGCGCACAAGATATTCAGAACGATGATTACGGAAGTACCAGCGAAACATGTCCTGAGAGGCTTCAAGTTGCCATACTTTGCCGCACAGGCGTTGTGCAAACAGCCGTTCCAGCACCAGGCAAACAGCAAGGTAATCAACCATGCTTATGTTCGCTTCATCTGAGTTGTTGGCATGCCATAAAAACATACCCGCCCATCCCGGCAGTTCCAGAGCAATACGTTCAAGGTACTGTGCCCACTTTTCCTGTGGCACACCGGTTCGCCGGAGCTCGAAGATCATCGTATCCAACGGGTCATCCGAGAGCCCGTCAATGGTGTCGTGCCAG
>JASJGW010000326.1:0-3838 GCA_033791305.1 Gammaproteobacteria bacterium
GCATAAACCAGCCAGCCTGTACCGGTACTGCCAGCGCTCCATGAACCGCACCCCCTGCAGCCCGACAAAACCGGGCAGAATTGAGCTACAACAACAATTGCATTACTTTTTTGAGTTATAATTCAGCTATTATGAATAGAGCCGCCAAATGTCTGCTTGTCACACTCTTGGGCATGTCTGCCCTGTCCTGCCGTGAAGACGAAATCGTGATCACGATAAACGTCGATTCCGAACAGAAGATCTCGGAAACACACGGCAACTTTGAGGGTGAACTGACAGCTAACAGCCAATTCGGCAGCGCCGTCGCGGTCATCGGTGATCTGGAAGCCGATGGTGTGGGCGACCTGGTCGTAGGCGCACCCTTTCAAGACAATGGCGGTGCCGTCTGGGTGCTGTTCATGGACAAGGACGGCACGGTCGATCTGGAAACCAAAATCGCGGACAGTGAAGGTGGCTTCCGCGGCAATCTAGATGATAAAGACGCGTTTGGCAGCGCCGTTGCCGGCATTGGCGACCTTGACGGCGACGGCATTAACGATATTGCTGTCGGCGCCCCTCTGGATGACGACGGGGGCAACGATCGCGGCGCCGTGTGGATCCTGTTCCTGAAGGCAGATGGCAAAGTCAAATCACACCAGAAAATATCGGATGATGCAGGCAAATTTCGCGTCGAGCTCGAAAACAATGACCAGTTTGGCACTGCCCTCGCTACGCTTGGCGATCTGGATGGCGATGGCATTACCGACCTGGCAGTAGGTGCACCCTTTGCCAACAACCTGCGCATTGAAACCGGCGCGGTATGGATCCTGTTCATGGATACGGACGGTACCGTGAAGTCGCACAGGAGAATCTCGGGCAGGACCGGGAGCCTGAATGACCCGCTGGCATCCGGTAATCTGTTTGGGCGTTCCCTGGCCAACATGGGTGACCTGAACAAGGACGGCGTCACCGACCTGGCGGTTGGCTCTCCCGGCGACGATGATGGCGGTCTGGACCGTGGCGTTATCTGGGTCCTGTACCTGAACACGGATGGTACGGTTTCCCGCGAAGAAAAGATTTCTGTCACTGAAAGCTCATTTGTCCTGCCCATTGAAGATGGCGACCACTTCGGTGAAGTCATCGCCAATGCGGGCGACATCAATGAGGATGGGGTTACCGACCTGGCGGAGGGTATACCCTTTGATGATGACGGTGCGACTGACAGTGGCGCTGTCTTTATCTTGTTTATCAATAGTGATTCTGAAGTGCTTGATTTACAAAAACTTTCAAACACGCAAGGTATCTTCAACGGTATCCTGAACAGTGATGATCATTTTGGCGCCGCCATCGCGGGCATTGGTGATCTCAACAATCGCCGTGGAGTTGACCTTGCGGTTGGCGCCCCCCTCGATAACGACGGCGGACTCAACAAGGGCGCATTCTGGATCCTGTTTATGGACGAAGCCGATACCCGCACCGAGTGCGAGCGGAGCGCCTTGCTGCGCTTCCTTGGCATCGGGAATTGTCAGTGAGGCCATAATCCCTGCCGGAACCGGATTGCGGGACGAATTTCAATGCTTGTTCATTGGTGGCATAACGCTATATGCTCCAGTCGCTTTATACCTTTGCTACATTAACTTGTTTCATTACATCACGGAGAGAAATAAATGAAAAAAAGTATTGCAGGAATCATATTACTAAGCGCGTCATCCACCGCCTTCGCCGTCGCACCGGGGGGCTCGGACTGCGGCTGGGGCAATATGTTCCATGACGGCACTTCCGGCACGGGAAGGCATTTTCTCGCCAGTACCACCAACGGTACATCTGGCAACAAGACCTTTGGCATGACCAGCGGCACCAACGGCTGTGCTACCAACGGTACGCTGACCTACGGTGGCGACAAAATGGTCAATCTGTCACCTATCATGGATGAATTCTCCGAAGATGTTGCCAGGGGCCATGGTGATGCACTGAATGCGGTTGCTGTAATGATCGGCATTGAACCACAGGACCGTGATGCCTTTGCAGCGACCATGCATGATAACTTCACCGTCATTTTTCCTAACGAGGATGTCACGGCAGGCGAGGCTCTGAATTCAATCAATATCGTCATGAAGAATGATGACCGTCTGGTCAAGTATTCAGTATAAACCCAGCTGACTTACCGACCATGAAATGCCCTGTATCATTTCTGATACAGGGCTTTTTTTTATCCGGACATGCACATATCACGCGTTCTCCTTGCTGCAATTTCCTGTCTTTTTGTGACCGCCACAGAAGCCGGGGCAAACACTGCCGCATATATTCAGGAACTGCAGCAGCGTGCATCCGACAGGGCACTATGGCAAGAACCTGAATGGCTTAACCTGGGACACTACCGGCAGTCCGTGCTTATAGCGGGCAACTACAGCAGCGCTGTTGACGACGCAAGCTTTTTCTATGCTCCCGAGGGCAATACAGACCCGCAGGACGAACTAAACGCAACCCTGACCGCATTTTTCAGCACCCAGGAGACTGGCAATAAACATGCCCTGTGCCGTTCACCTGCACGCTTCAACTGGCTTAACCGGCATCTGCAGATCGACACCAGCCGTCTACCAACACCCGCTTGCAGCGACTACACCGAATGGCGCGGGCTTATACACGCCGAGAGCGTGACAATGATATTTCCAACGTACCAGTTGAACAGCCCGTCTTCCATGTTTGGCCATACACTGCTGCGGCTGGACCCGGCAGAAGACGAGTACTGGTCTGACTGGCTGTCCTATGCGGTCAATTTCGGGGCAAATGTCAGCGACGATGATAACTCGCTGTTCTATGCCTGGAAGGGTTTGAGTGGTGGTTACCCCGGGCAGTTTATCGTCGCCCCCTACTTTGAAAAGATCAAGGAATATAACCGCATTGAAAAGCGCAACATCTGGGAATACCGGCTGAACCTGGAACCGGCGGAGGTCGAATTACTGGTAACACATCTGTGGGAACTCAAAGACATCAACTTTGATTATTACTTCTTCACCGAGAACTGTTCCTACCGGTTGCTGGAACTGATCGAAGTCGCCCGACCACAGGTTGAATTGACCGATGAATTTGTTGTGACAGCGATACCGGTTGATACCATACGTGCAGTCGAGCGGGCAGACCTGGTTGAGTCAACCAGTTTCAGGCCGTCTCAGGAAACCGTCACAAGGCAGATGCTGCTGGAGCTGCCTGAAGAAGACTACGAACAGCTTGAGAAACTCCTCGACCAGCCACTCGACTTGCAGGACCCGGATTTCCGGTCGCTGTCAGACGAGCAGCAACGCGCGCTGCTGGCAGCTGCATACAAGTTGCTGCAGCTGCGCCAGAATCGCAGGGCGCGTGATCCTGAAGCAGCAAAAAAGAGCCACCAGCTACTGTCGATGCTCAGTCAGTATCCACAAGCTGCAGCCCCTGTCATCACAGCCCCCGCAAGACCCGAGACCGGTCATCACTCGAAACGGCTAAACATCGGCGGAATTGAAAGAGATGGCGAGGGTTACACCGAGCTGGGCATGAGGATGTCCTACCACAGCCTGGAAGACAATGAAGCCGGTTACCTGCGCGGCGCCCAGATCAATATTTTCGGTATTGATCTGCGTCGCAAGAATTCCTCCGGCACCGTGTTTCTGCAGTCAGCCACTTTTGCAGATGTCTTCTCCCTGACACCCCGCAGTCAATTCTTCAGCCCCCTTTCCTGGCGCGTACGCGGTGGACTTGAACGCGTCTTCTCGGATGACAAGGACAGGCTGGTAGGACATATAAGCGGTGGCGGCGGGTTTGCGTGGCCCTTCCTTGATAACGGTGCTGTCTACACCCTGCTGACCGGTCGTCTTGAAGCCAA
>JASJGW010000327.1:0-4338 GCA_033791305.1 Gammaproteobacteria bacterium
GTCCCCTTGGTCACGGCATCCATATTGCTGGTCGCACGCTGTGGCGGCACCAGTTCACCGGCCGTTGCACGTTCTTCGGGCGGTACCAGTACCTGGGCGATCACAATCGCTGCCGGCGCACTGATCAGCGAGGCCACCCGAATATGCCCCATGGCATCGGGTAGCACCGCACTCAGGATACTGGCATACAAAACCATCACAGTGCCGGCAATCGTTGCCATACCGGTGACCATCAGTGCAAACAGCTCGCTGCGGGTCATTTCCTTCAGGTAGGGCCATACCAGCAGCGGTGCTTCAACCATGCCGACGAAGACATTGGTCACTGTGCCCAGTGCCAGCGCCCCACCGATCCCCATGGCCCGTTGTAACAGGCGTGAGAGACCACGCACAATGAATGGCAGTATGCCCCAGTAAAACAGCAGCGCAGACAGGGCACTGATCAGCAGGACCAGTGGCAAGGCACGGAATGCAAGGATAAAACTGCCCCCCTCTTTTGTCTCCTCAAATGGCAGCTCGTCACCACCCAGATAACCAAAGACAAAGGACGTGCCATCCCGGGTTGCCTGCTCGAGAGCAAGCAGCAGATCATTGAGCACCATGAACAACAGCTGGAACGGCGGCAGCCACAGCAGCAAGCCGGCCAGCACAAACTGCAAGACTATGCCCGTCAACAGGGTGCGCCACGGGACACGTGCACGGTCCTCGCTGAACAACCAGGCCAGCATCAGAAACACCAGGATTCCGAAGGCACTTTGCAGGGCAAGTGGCATAACGATAGAGGTATCGACGGACTACGGTTTACTGTCGAAGACTGACTTGACGAACGGGATCGTCAGACGGCGCTGTTCAATCAGTGATGCCGTATCCAGCGTATCGAACAGGGCAAACAGGGTCGGCAGATCGCGTGGAAAACGCCGCAACATGAATAGTCCGGTATCTTCCGGCAACTCCAGCCCGCGTCCCTGTGCACGACAGACGAGCGCTGCAATGACATCATCATCAGCCAGCGGTTTCAGTGTATAGGTCACGCCCCAACCAAGGCGTGACACCAGGTCGGGCAAGTCAAAACCCGACTGGTCCGGACGTTGTTCTCCCGCAACCAGCAGGGTACCACCCGCGGTACGGACACGATTAAAGAGATCAAACAAACCGCGCTCCCAGGCAGCATGTCCGGCAATGACAGCGACATCATCCAGACAGATCAGGTCCAGTTGTTCCAGGTCTTCCAGGACAGTGGGTGCAAGTTGCAGCAGTTCCAGCAAGGGCAGGTAGGTCGATGTCCGGTTACACTGGCTGGCACTGTGACAGGCGGCCTGCAACAAATGTGTCTTGCCCATGCCCCGTGTACCCGCCACATAAACAAGCTTTTCGCCCTTGCCGGTTGCTGCCAGTTGCAGGTGCTGAACAGCTTCCTGATTCAGGCCGGGAAAATAACTGCCAAAGCGGGCGCTGTCTTGCAGCACCAGACCAAGGGGTAATTGCGGGTTGTCACTCATTGCCCGCGTTTGTGCCATGCCCTCCGGCCCCAGATCCAGATATAGTCAAAACCACTCCAGAGAGTGGTTACCAGCACGCTGTATAGCAGTATGTCTATCCAAATCGCAGGTATCGTCTGCACCCCCAGCGAGAACATCACAGCCAGTACCAGAGATATTTGTGCCGCCGTATTCAGCTTGCTGACCATGGTGGGCTCGGCCTCCAGCCGTTCAATGCGCATGTTATAGAAGATAGCACCAACCACTATCACCAGATCACGCAGTATGACCAGGACCACCAGCCACACAGGTATCCAGCCAAGCCAGCCAAGCGTTATAAAGCTGGACAACACCAGCAGCTTGTCGGCCAGTGGGTCCATCAAGCCACCGAGGCGACTGGTCCAGTCAAAGCGCTTGGCCAGAAAACCGTCAAGCGCATCTGAAAATCCTGCCACACCAAACACAACCAGGGCCGCCGTAAAGCGGTCCTGCAACAGCAGGATCACCACTGGCGGCACCAGCAAAAAACGGAAAGCCGTAATTATATTTGGTATATCGCGGGGTCTCACTGGCGCAACCGGAAGCTGCCGGGCGTATCGGTGGACAGGTGTTCAAGGACCGTCCCGATGGTCACAGTATGCGTGAGATCCTGCAGGCTGCCATTGAGTTGCAATGCATACTCGATCTCGGTCCCCGCTACCCTTGCCACCTGCATATCGACGACGGCCGTCAGGCCGGAAAGATAATCACTGAGCCGCGTGTAATCCGATAGCGAATCCACACCCGCCACTGAAATATTCACGGTATCCAGATTGCCATCGGCCTGTGACACCGCAAAACGTGATGCCAGAATATCTGCCGTGTCATCAATACCCTGCTGCGCCAGCATAGCCAGCTGCTGACGACTGTCTGACCAGGATGATTGCTGACCGGCAACCTCCAGATGCCAGCGTGAAGACCAGCCACCGGACGTACTGCGATTCAAGCGGCCAACCAGAACGGCCTGCGGGTTATAACGTTTGGAAGCATCCATCACGTTATCAAAGAAACCACCCCAGATATCCGAAAAACGCACCTGCGACTGGTCCTGTAGATCCATCAACGGGAACAACACCGGCACACCGCGCTGTCTGGCTGCCTGTTCGATCTGCCGGTACACATTCGTGCCATCATCGGCTGCCACTACATAGCGTTTACCGCGGTCTTCAACCGCCAGCCACAGCAGCGTATCCGGTCGTTCGGCACCCCAATAAGTAACCCCCTGTTGCTGCAAGGCCTGACGGATGGCCTCACCATCAAAGCGCACCCATAGTTTCAGTATCGGTGGAGCGCTCTCCGGCACCGTGAAATAGCGATACTGCTGCACCCGTTGTGCCGGATTTTGCAGCATCGCCATGGCAGGCTTGGTTGTGAGCACCGCATTCTGACCGGCAACACGCACCAGCACTTCTTCCAGCGCGGTTTTCATGGCATGCGAGCGCACTCCCGGCGACTGGTTTGGCACCACCACCTCGGATTCGAACAGACTCTCTGCCGCCGCCTGCACCGCAGGCGCCGGTAGCAACAACAGAATGCAAATAAGAACGGCCAGGAAAGGCCTGCTTTGTTGATATTTATCCATGCGTTATCACATCAGCTTCAGAAATGAAGTCAAGCATACGGGTATCTGCAGAATTTGACCATATCCGCAACGGCAAAGGAAAGCACAATTCCACAGTTTACACCGGTCACAGCCGACCGCTACCATAGCGTCCCCTCTGATGAGAGAACCCGCAAGTGAGCACACCAGACAAATCACAGACCTTGAACTACCGGGACTCCGGCGTGGATATCGATGCCGGCAGCGAATTGATCGAGCGCATTAAACCGGCTGTTGCCAAAACCCGGCGACCGGGTGTACTGGCAGGGCTGGGAGGCTTTGGCGCCCTGTTCGAATTGCCAATGGACCGCTACCGCGAGCCGGTACTGGTCTCGGGGACGGACGGTGTCGGCACCAAACTCAAGCTGGCCGTGGAAGCCGGACTGCATGACAGTATCGGCATCGATCTGGTTGCCATGTGCGTCAACGATATCGTCGTTGCCGGTGCCGAACCGCTGTTCTTTCTCGACTACTATGCCACCGGCAGACTCGATCTCGACGTTGCCAGCGATGTCATCAAGGGTATTGCCGCCGGTTGTGAAATGGCGGGCGCCGCTCTGGTTGGAGGTGAAACCGCAGAAATGCCAGGTATGTACGGTGAGGGTGATTATGACCTGGCCGGCTTCAGTGTCGGTATTGTTGAAAAATCGGCCATTCTTGACGGCGCTGCTGTTACCGCCGGTGACACGCTTATCGGTCTGGCCGCCTCCGGTCCGCACTCCAACGGCTATTCACTGATTCGTAAAATCATCGAAGTCAGTGGCAGCAGGCTGACTGATGACCTGGATGGCCGTCCGCTGGCGGAGTGGTTACTCGCCCCAACACATATATATGTAAAACCATTATTGTCCCTGTTCAGCCAGGTCAGGGTACACGCACTCGCCCACATCACCGGAGGCGGCCTGACCGAAAATCTGCCACGGGTACTCCCTGAAAACACCCGCGCCATTATTGACACCGGTTCATGGCAGCGGGCAGCGATATTTAACTGGCTGCAGCACACCGGCAATGTCGAGACCCCGGAAATGTACCGTACCTTTAATTGCGGCATTGGCATGGTCGTTTGTGTCGCAGCCGCCGACGCACAGACGGCACTCGACCATCTTGTCGGCCAGGGCGAGGACGCGCATATTATTGGCCACGTTGAGCAGGGAGATGGTGAACCCGGGGTTGTTTACACAAGCCGGTAATCACCCGTGAATGCGGCAACCTCTCCATTCCCCA
>JASJGW010000328.1:0-4460 GCA_033791305.1 Gammaproteobacteria bacterium
GCTGCCTGACGATGGGTTAAGACACGTGTTTTTTAGGTGCGTCGCCTCTTGAGCTATCTGTGAGGCTCACGACTCTTGCTGTTACGTACATCGATAAAACCACCGCGGCTGCAAACGCATACAACCCAAACCGCATCTCTACACTGGCTATTGCTCCAAGCTTCACAGAGACTACCAGCACGGCCACAACAAAGACATCCAGCATGGACCACTTGCCGTACAAATGCATCCAGTGTAAATATTTATCCAGCTTGTCGGCCTTGTTCTCTTTAACGCCAAGCAACTTATTCAATATGCCAATTTTTAACAACGGAAGAACAATGCTGAAGCCGGTAATCACGATGAACAGGAAGATGTGACCTTCTTTTAGCAACTCTATAACGCCACTGAGAACAGAAAAAGTATTTTCGATGAGCATAAATTTATTCAGGGTGATGATTGGTGCCACCAGGCCGACACCCAGGAAGATCAATGTGATTCCCAGTATAAGCCTCAGTCGTTTGGCTTCATGCGGAAAATTGCTGGCAATATTTACAACTGTGTTTTCCATGCCTTTTGGTCTTTTTGAGCTTGCCAGCTGAGATAAGCGGCATCCGTTTGCGCATCTGGTTTAAAGGTTCTTGTCTGGGTGCAGCGCTTGAGTGCGGTTTATTAAGCCGCTCGATTAAAGTATTGCCGCCCCGGTTCGACTGCATGCATTGCATGCGACGACGTCGCCTGGAACTCGTTGCTGGACATAAGTGTACACTCAGCAATTACGGGAAGCGAACCAGCCATTTTCACCCAGTCTCACCACTACAACCGGTATATGGAACAGTACGGACCACCACAGCGCACCCAACAACAGAAATGAAAATGTCATGAGGGCTGTTTGAACGCTAACCCTTGTGCTTCCGGACTTAACGGGTCTGTTGACATGAGTGGTAGACTGGACAGGTCGGTTTGCCTGCCAGGAGCATTGATCGCGCTTGCAATCCGCTCCTGCGGCAATAACATACAAGCGCAGGAGCGGATTGCATCCGCGATGATTTTCTAACGATGGTGACTGATTATGTCTTTTGACGTTGATGTGGAAAATATCAAGTGTGGTGGCTGTGCGGGCAGTATTGTCAGTGGCCTGAAGGCGCTGGAAGGTGTGGTTGCGGTGCATGTCGATGTTGCACAGGGGCGCGTAACGATTGATGGTGATGCGGCTCTGCAGCCAGTGGTATGCGAGCTTCTGAAGAAGCTGGGATACCCGGAAGTGGGTAGTACTGCCGGCCTTGCATCTGCCAGGGCCAAGGCAAAATCCTTTGTCAGTTGTGCCGTTGGACGATTCAGCGATACCTCAACAGAATAAAGTGTTCCCGGTGCCCATGCCGGGCTTCTCAGCGGTTTTCAGGTCTGTCCACCGGCGTATTACCTGCGTATAAGCAACTGAATATGTATTTAAAAGGGGAGCTCATTGACACAGAATAAGTAAATGTTAATATAATAAACAACTGTTGTGTCTTCATCAAACCGGAGGTGTCCTAATGTTCGGTAGTCTGGTGATAATTGCTTTAGTTGTGCTTGCTATGGTGATGTTTGTAAAAACGTGCTCCATTATGAGTTGCATGTGTGAGCCAGACAATGAAACCGGTCTGCAGCGCGATGTAGAGTCCGGGGGCGAACAGTGAATCTCGCCATCCAGACGGTGTGCCGCGCAGGCACCGGCGCGTTATCACCTGAATGTGCTGAAGACCTGATGGCCTGTGGCGGCCAACTGGTTGATGTCCGCTCACCGGCAGATTTCAAACGGCATAGTCTTCCCGGAGCGCTCAATTTCCCGATTGATTCACTCTGTTATGAACACCGGCGACTGAACAGCCTGCATCCGGTTATTGTCTATGGTGCCAGTGAAGTTCGTAGTGCCCGTGCGGCACGGTTGCTGGCGGGTAAAGGTTTCTCACGGATTTACCACCTCGCTGGTATCTGAGCCGGTGTCACGCTAACGACTGTGAGCATTGAACAGTTCGAGAGTATCTCGCTGACACTGGGTATTGTCGGCTTTGCTGCGAAGTCAGTGATCCAGCTGGCTATTCAGGTGTAGCTGGTGGTTTCCCGTCGGTTTCGTCCAGGGCCTTATTTGACTGCCAGGTGGCCGGGCGATCATCGTCCATCAGTATTTGATGTGCTGGACCTTCCAGGTCATCGAACTGGCCGGAACGCACGGCCCACAGGAAGACCCATATGATCAGGCCTACCAGTACCAGAGATAGTGGAATCAGCAGGTAGAGAATTTCCATGATGTTACTTGCTCCGGGTTAGACGCAGGGCATTCAGTACCACCAGCAGCGAGCTCGACGACATGCCAATGGCTGCCATCCACGGGGCTACAAAACCCAGTGCTGCTGCCGGCAGTGCCACCAGATTGTAACCCACCGCCCAGGACAGATTCTGTTTGATAATCCCCCGTGTCTTGCGGGCCAGCAGGATGCCGCGGGGAAGTGCCGCCAGGTTATTGGACAGCAGCACCATGTCTGCACTGGCCTGGCTGATATGGGCGGCATCGCGCATGACGATGGAGACGTCGGCGGCTGCCAGTACCGGTGCATCATTGATCCCGTCACCGACCATCACCACTACTGCGCCCTGTTGTTGCAAAGCCTGTACCTGCTGCAGCTTGTCGACCGGTGTCATCCCGGCACGTACCTCATCGATACCGGCTTCGCTGGCGAGTTGCTGTGCTGCTGCGGAGTTATCACCGCTCATCAGCAGTACCTGTTTACCAGCATCCTGCAGTACCTTGATGACGGCGGGTGCCTCTGGCCGGATGGTGTCTTGCAACAGGAAGCGTGCATGCAGCTGGTGTGCATCGGCAAGCACGACCTGGGTGCCGAACCCGATGTCGTCAGGCAGACATTCGCTGTCGGCATTCGTGTGCGCAGCAATGAACTTTGCATTGCCGATAAACCACCGCCGGTCATCGATTTGGGCGCTGATACCGGCACCGGGAAAGTTCCTGTAGTCGCTGGCCGTGACGGGTTTGCTGCTGGCGGCGGCTGTGACGATGGCCTTGCCGGCGGGATGTTCCGATTGCTGTTCCAGTGCCGCCGCGATCGCCAGTACGGTGCGTTCATCCAGGTGGGACAAGCACTGGGTCCGGGTGATCACCGGTGTTCCAAATGTCAGCGTGCCGGTCTTGTCAAAGATGACATGGCTGCTGTTTGCCAGTGTCTCCAGACTGTGATTGCGGATGATCAGCAGACCATAACCGAGCATGGTTCCGGTGGCCGCGCTAATGGCGGTGGGTGTAGCCAGCGATAGTGCACAGGGGCAGGTCACCACAAGCACCGCGACCAGGACGGGTAACCAGCTATCGGGTGCCTGTTGCCACCAGTAGTAGCCAACAGCAGCGGCAACGACCAGCACTGTGCCGACAAACCAGGAGGCCACGCGGTCGGCAAGCAGGGTAATGGCGGGTTTCTCATTCTGTGCCTGCTCCAGCAGGCGCAGTATTTCCGCCAGTATGGTATCCAGTCCGACCTGTTCCACGCGCAGATACAGCGGGCTTTCCATGTTGATGCTGCCACCGATAAGGTGTGCGCCCTGTTCCTTGCTGATCGGTGTGCTTTCACCACTCAACAGGGCCTCGGACACACTGGACTCGCCGGTTATGATGGTGCCGTCAGCCGGCACGGTTTCTCCTGGTTTGATGAGGACGGTATCGCCGGGCTGTAATTCTGTCAGCGGGATTACGTCCTGCTGTTCTGCGTTCCCGGTCAGGGTAATCCGGGTTGCCATGGCCGGCATGGCCTGACTGAGCTGTTCCAGTGCCTCCGCGCCACGCTTGCGTGCCATAAGTTCGAAGAAGCGGCTGGTCAGCAGAAAGAAGATAAACATTACCACCGAGTCGTAGTATACCTGGCCCTGGCCGGTCCAGCTGGCATGCAGACTGCCACCGAAGGCCACCAGGATGCCGAGTGCAACCGGCACATCCATGCCCGCGCTGCGGTTGCGCAAGTCACGCCAGGCGCCGCGAAAAAACGGCGCACCGGAGTACAGCAGCACGGGGGTGGTCAGTAACAGGCCAATCCAGCGGAAGAAGGTTCTGAAGCCGGCTTCCATGCCGGACCAGTCACCAATATACAGGGCAATTGATAACACCATGACCTGCATTCCCAGTACCCCGGCAATGCCGATACGCCGCAACTGGTTGCGCCGCTCACGTTCGAAGGCCTGTTGCTGTTGCTGCGGGTCATAGGGGTGTGCGGTATAGCCGATGTTGTGGATGGCCTGCAGGATGTCGCTGAGTTTTATCCGGGTGTCATCCCAGCGGACGCGTGCGCGGTGGGTTGCATAGTTGACCTGCACGTCCAGCACGCCCGGCAGTTGTGCCACGTGTCGTTCATTCAGCCATACGCAGGCCGCACAGGTGATGCCTTCCAGGATCAGTGCGGCTTCCCGCTGGTGCTCGCCCGCGGTGCGGACAAAGGTTT
>JASJGW010000329.1:0-3548 GCA_033791305.1 Gammaproteobacteria bacterium
TAGTATGATGTTTGTCAATACTGTTGTGACAGATGATGAAGGTGTGCCGATGACAGATCCAGAGACTGGCGAGTTGCTGGTCGAGAATGACGGTTGTGACTAGACTGGTCGTGTGGTCAAAAAACTCATCCGTATTGCGATATCAGCATTTTAACATCTATAGTCCGTGTCACAATGCCTTTGTGTCTTACCTTAAATGAGGCTTACAAACGGCTGATTACTAGTAGGCGATGGAGGTTTTATGGATTGGACGCGCATACTGGTGTATATCACGGGAACGATTGACCAGGGGGGCGGCGGTTTCGCTGGAAAGCGTTTCAGGGAGAAAAACATTCGGCTTGTTATAGCTGCGGCCGCGCTGTCTTGCTGTTTCCCATGTACTGCAAGCCTTGCGCAGGATATCGACGCGCCAGCCGAACATACCCGGGTCCTGGCAGACCATCTCAAGGGCGCAACGCGTTATCACGTTGCGCCGGGCGAAGATACCATCCCCAATGACAAGTACGGGGACGACGTACGGCTTGGCAAGAAGATATTCACAGAGACCTACCGGTATGCCCGGCGCTACGCCGGTAATGACCTGACCTGTGCGAACTGCCATCTGGATGCCGGACGCCGGCCCAATGCAGGCCCCATGTGGGCCGCCTACGGCATGTACCCGGCCTACAGGGAAATGAATAATCGTAACAACTCGCTGGAAGAGCGCATCCAGCAGTGTTTCCTGTTCAGCCTGAACGGGTTTGCGCCGGCACTGGATGCCCCCGAGCTGCGCGCACTGGTTTCCTATATCCACTTCCTTGCCAAAGGTGTACCGATTGGTGTCGGCATGCCGGGGCGGGGTTACCCGCAGGTGGTCAGGACTGGCAGTGACCCCAATCCGAAGCGCGGCGATGATATCTATACGGCAAAGTGCGCCATCTGTCATGGCGCCAGTGGTGCGGGTGAGAAGAAGGTGGGTGGCGGCTATACCTGGCCACCACTATGGGGCATGGATGCCTACAACAAAGGTGCGGGAATGGCTAATAACGACCTGCTGGCTGGTTTTATCAAGGCCAACATGCCGCTGGAACAGCCCTGGTCACTCACCGATCAGGAAGCACTTGATGTCGCCGCATACATTAACCTGCAGATCCGGCCATACGATCCCAGGAAAGGATTGCTCAAGGGGCTGTTTGACTGATGAGCGGTGCGGGTGTCAGAACGATGTTTTCATCCGCGCTGCTGCCCTTCATGCAATGGTTGCCGGCCATCACGCGGGATACCGTCAGGCCGGATATCGAGGCTGGCGTGATTGGTGCCATTCTGATCCTGCCGCAGGCCATCGCGCTGGCCACACTGGCCGGTATGCCGCCGGAATACGGCATCTATACCAGCATCTTCCCCGTCATCTTTGCCTCCCTGTGGGGTTCCTCCTGGCATACCCTGTCCGGACCCAACACGGCCGTGTGTGTACTGATTGCCTGGGCGGTCGCACCGTTTGCCAGTGCCGGAAATGAATACTACATTGGTTATGTGCTGGCACTGACGTTGATGGTCGGTGTCATTCAGCTCGCACTCGGTCTGTTCAGGCTGGGTGCCATGCTGGATTTTATTTCGCAGACCGTAATCAGCGCCATCGTGCTGGCAGTGGCCCTGATCATCATTGTGTCCGCCGGTAGCGCCCTCCTTGGAGTGCTCTCCAACCTGGGCGAGCCGTTCTTTGTGCGTCTCTACCAGGTCGTGCACGATATCCCGCGTGCCAATGGTTACGCACTTGGCGTGGGTGTCATCACTGTGGCTTCCGGTTTGTTCGCTCGGCGTTACTGGAAGCGCTATGCCCTGGTGATTGCCGTGTTCGCCGGGTTGCTCGCTGCCAGCCTGCTGAACCTCTGGTACGGTTCCGCCACCACGCAGATCGAACTGATCGGCAAACTTTCCATTACCCTGTTGCCGATTTCGGCACCGACTTTTGACCTGGAATCGCTGCACGTCCTGCGCGAACTGCTTGGCAGCGCCTTTGCCATTGCGTTCCTCGGCCTGATGCAGACCGTGGTAATTTCACGCTCGCTGGCGGAAAAGTCCGGCCAGCACATCGATACCAACCAGGAGATCATCGGACAGGGCATTTCCAATGTCGTTGCGCCGTTCCTGTCGAGCTTTGCCGGCTCTGGTTCCTTTAACCGCAGCGCGGCACACTACGACGCCGGTGCCCGCACACCGATGGCCGCCGTATATGCCTCGGTATTTCTGGCGCTGATTGTGTTAGCCGGTACCCGGGTCATTGCCTACATCCCCATGGCGGCGGTGGCCGGCGCGCTGATCCTGGTGGGTTACGGCTTGATCGACCTGAAGGGCGTGCGCAACATCCTGCGCACCCGGCAGGAAACAGTCATCTTTGCGCTGACCTTTATCACCGCGCTGGCGCTGGGTCTGACAGCGGCTGTGTTCGTCGGCCTGATGCTGTCACTGCTGGTCTACCTGTGGTATGCCTCGACACCCAATGTCCTGGTCGAAACACACATCGCGCGCGACGGCCGTCCCGTCAGCGTGGTCACCATCTCTGGCAACCTGTTCTTCGGTTCGGTGCGGCACGTCGAACGCGCCCTGGAAAAACTCGGCGAGAAAGATGACAACAATATCCTGTTGCTTAGAACAGACCACCTGACCTACCTGGACGTGCCGGGTGCCATGATGCTGGCTGCGGAGGCAAGCAACAGGCGCAGCATGGGTGATGAAATCTACATCTATGTAACCAGAAGCAGCGTACACAAAGTGCTGGAACAGTCCGCTTGCCTGGAAACTTTTGGCGCAGACCATATTATCCGGCAAGGGCTGGACCACCCGATGAAGGCCCTGATCTACCCCAACCGGTCCGATGTCTCAGAAGAGAAATGCCTGAGCACATTCAGTGCCGTTCTAAAGGAGGAAACAATGGAAGCGCTTGCAAAACGACTACGCATGACCCGCCTGCTGGGACCATTATCGACTCAACAACTGATCAGCCTGCTGGAGCAGAATGGCATTGCCACGGCACATGCCGGCGAAATCATCGTGCGGGAAAACAGTGCGATGCACGACCACATCATCCTCATCGAGGGCGAGCTGGAAGCCCAGCGCACCTGGGCTGTCGAGGGGGGTAACGACCAGAGCTATACCTGGACAATCAAGCCGACGAAAAGTGAGGAGAGCTTTGCGTTCCTAGGTACGGCAAGCAACATACGGGCCCGCGCTACGACCGATATCCGCTATATCAAGATCGACGCTGACAGTATCGATGTGCTGCTCGGCTGGAGCCAGCAGTTCGCGGAAGACGCGGATAACGACCCCGAACTCAAACGCCGCATGAACCTCGTCAAGCAGATTACGATATTCCACGAAGTCCCGCTTGAGAATGCCAGAGAGGTATTCAGGCGCATGTACCCGAAAACAGTGCAGGCCGGGGAAACCGTCATAACGGAACGGGAAGAAGGCGACTGCTATTACCTCATCGACAGCGGTGAAGCCCGTGTCATGCGCACCGATCCGTTCTCCGATGAGACCAGTTGCGTGGCCAAACTCGGGCCGGGCGA
>JASJGW010000330.1:0-4569 GCA_033791305.1 Gammaproteobacteria bacterium
TTATCAGCGGGTACCCGCAGCAGCGATTTTCTCAATCTGGTGAACAGGGACTGCTTTGCGGGGTCGGAGGGGGGGCGTTCTTTATTCATGTAACAATTAGTTAGTTTCCGTCCATAAACAATTGACTCTCGCGAAGACGCAGAGCACGCAAGGTATTAAGTATTGTTTTAGTTTCATATTAACAGCTTGTCTTAGCGTGCTTTGCGCCTTTGCGAGAAAAATACCGGTGCTGATGGACAGACACTAGTTAAAAAAACAATTGTGACAAAAAATCACGAAACATCCTTGATTAAGTTTGCGGGAGAACCGGGGATCTTTTCAACACTCATACGGATTTGTATAGCCAAGGCCCGCAAGCAGCGTGATCTCGGTCACTTCCATCCTGCTTGCATCACCTTCTTTATGGTGGTCATAGCCGAGCAAATGCAGCACTCCGTGAATCACCATGTGCGCCCAGTGCGCCTCCAGCGGTTTGTCCTGGGCAACGGACTCACCGGCGACAACCGGTGCACAGACCACAATATCGCCAAGCAGGTTCGAGGTCATTCCAGTAATCCCCTCATACGGGAATGACAATACATTGGTGGGCCCGTCCTTGCCACGGTATTGCCGATTAAGTGCCGTGATTTCTGCTTCGTCCACGATGCGCACGGTCAGCTCGGCTGCCGCATTTTCTGCAGGCAATGCCTGCTCCACCCATTGCCGTATCGACTCGGCCCCGGGTATGCCGTCAGCCGAAACGGCATACTGCACGTCGATTCGTGTATCAATCATTTGCCCGCCTTGCCCTCGTACGCCTCGTAGGCAGCAATAATACGTTGCACCAGCGGGTGGCGCACCACGTCGGCCGAGGAAAAAAATGCGAAACCGATGTCCGGATATTCGCTCAGCACAGCGGTAGCCTGACGCAGCCCGGACTCGACATGTTTCGGCAAATCAATCTGGGTGATGTCGCCGGTTACCACCGCGGTTGACCCGAAACCAATGCGCGTCAGGAACATCTTCATCTGTTCCACAGTCGTGTTTTGTGCTTCATCCAGAATAATAAAGGCATCATTGAGACTGCGGCCACGCATAAAGGCCAGTGGTGCAATTTCGATCACATTGCGTTCAATCAGCTTTGCAACCCGATCGATGCCCAGCATTTCATACAGGGCGTCATACAATGGCCGCAGATAAGGGTCGACTTTCTGTGTCATGTCACCCGGCAGGAAACCCAGGCGCTCACCGGCTTCAACAGCCGGCCTGACCAGCACCAGGCGACTGACCGTCTCCTGCTCCAGTGCCTGTACCGCACAGGCGACCGCCAGATATGTCTTGCCGGTACCTGCCGGTCCAATACCGAAATTCAGGTCGTACTTGAGAATATTGTTCAGATAGTGTTTCTGGTGTTCACCGCGGGGTGTAATCGCTCCCCCCGGTGTCTTGATGACGACGAACTCACTGCTTCTGGACGGCTTACCGGGTTGTTCAACAGCACCGGCTTCCTGCAGATGCAGGTGAATCTTTTCAGGCGTTAACGACCCGGATGCTGTTTCCAGATAGAGACTCTCCAGTAGCTGTCTGGCACGCTTCACCATGCCGCCATCACCGATGATGCGAAACTGGTTACCACGGCTGTTGATTTCAACACCCAGACGCTGCTCCAGCTGATGCAGATGGGCGTCAAACTGGCCGCACAATTCGGCCAGGCGCCCATTGTCAGCCGGCTCCAGTGCAACGTCAATGGAGTGTGCCGGTTTGTTCAAGAGGCCTTCAGCTGTTCTGCATTGCCGGTGGCCACCGCTCCCTGAACAATTTCACCGCGCAGGGAATTCGGCAAGGCCTCGGTGATGCGCACATCGACAAACCGTCCAATCAGGTCCGGAACGGCGTCAAAATTGACCACCCGGTTATTCCCGGTGCGACCACTCAACTGGTCAGCACGTTTACGTGATACCTTTTCAACCAGGATACGTTCGATGTTACCGACCATGTCCCGGCTGATGGCAGCAGCCATTGCACCAATGCGCTGCTGCAGACGTGCCAGACGGGCCTTCTTGACATCCTGTTGTACATCATCAGGAAAGCCGGCTGCCGGGGTACCCGGACGCTGGCTGTAGATAAAACTGAAGGAGTGATCAAACCCAATGTCTTCAATCAGCGCCATGGTCTGCTCGAAATCCTCATCGGTCTCTCCCGGGAAACCGATAATAAAATCAGATGACAGGCTCAGTCCGGGACGCGCTGCGCGCAGGCGCCTGATAACGGACTTGTACTCCAGTGCCGTATGATTACGTTTCATCATTGCCAGTATCCGGTCTGAACCCGACTGCACCGGCAGGTGTAAATGTGACACCAGTTCCGGCACGTCTGCGTAGGCCTGGATAAGGCTGTCATTCATTTCCACCGGATGCGACGTGGTATAGCGAATACGGTCAATACCTTCGACCGCAGCGACATAGTGTATCAGCAGCGCAAGATCTGCTGTCTCGCCATCGTCCATCACGCCGCGATAGGCGTTGACATTCTGGCCCAGCAAGTTCACCTCGCGCACACCCTGCCCGGCAAGGTTTACCACTTCGGCAAGGATGTCATCAAAAGGCCGGCTGACCTCCTCACCACGTGTATAGGGCACAACACAAAAAGTGCAGTACTTGCTGCAGCCCTCCATTATCGAAACACAGGCTACTGGACCTGCAGCCCGGGGTGCCGGCAGGCAGTCAAACTTTTCAATTTCCGGAAAACTGATATCAATAACCGGCTGGCGTGCACGTCGCGTTGCATTCAGCATTTCCGGCAGCCGGTGCAGGGTCTGTGGACCGAATACGATATCGACATAGGGTGCCCGGGCTCGAATGGCATCACCTTCCTGGCTCGCCACGCAACCACCCACACCAATCACCAGATGCGGTCGCTCATCTTTCAGTTCCTTCCAGCGGCCCAGTTCAGAGAAGACCTTTTCCTGCGCCTTCTCTCGAATGGAGCAGGTATTCAGTAATATCACGTCGGCCAGCGCCGGATCCTGCGTAACTTCCAGCTGGTGAGATGCCACCAGCACGTCTGCCATCCTGGACGAGTCATACTCGTTCATCTGGCAACCGTGGGTTTTTATATAGAGTTTGTCAGCCATATCTGTTCGCCATGCATCAAGCGCCGCTTCAATATACGTGGTTTCACACCCTGTTTCCATTTATCCAGGTTAAGTCAATGATTATAAATACAACGGCAGCCACAAAAAAACAGGGTCAGGCATGCCGGACCCTGCTTGTCAAAACAAAGACTCCCCAGTCTGCCAGGCAGCCGGAGATATACAGTGTCGGTTAGTTCACGCGACCCAGCACCAACACCTCGACCCGGCGGTTCTCTGCCCGGCCTTGCTCTGTCGTGTTAGTTGCAATCGGCAAACTCTCACCGGCACCGACGGCCACAATCTTGCTTGCGTCCACGCCTGCATCGATCAGGTACTGGGTAACTGCAGCAGCACGCTGTTCAGACAGGTCCATATTGTAGGCATCGTCACCGACATCGTCCGTATGACCAACAACCTCGATGAAGACCGACCGGTTCAGCATGACCTTGGCCTCATTGACGTTCTTGTCAAGCACAGCCCTGCCTGCCTCTGTCAGTTCCGCACTCCTGCGCGGGAACAGGGTAACACTGGGAAACTTGATGTTATCCAGTGCACGCGGCTCGCCAATGACAACGATCTCGACCCGGCGATTCTCAGCCTGGCCTTCCTTGGTGTCATTGGAAGCAATCGGATCAGTCTCACCCCTGCCAAGCTCACGCAGCTTGGCGGGATCAATACCGGTGCTTACCAGATAGGCGCTAACTGCTTCTGCACGGCGCATGGACAGGCCGCTATTGTAGTTGGCATCGCCAATACTATCGGTATGCCCAATAATAATACCTTCGTAGGCCTCCGACAGTTCAGGACGCAGCTGCTTGCGATACTCTTCAATTGCAGCCTTGCCTTCGTCGGTAAGATCAGCTTTATCGAAAGCGAACAGGGCGGCTGTTGGAATCACAATGGCACTGACCAGTCCGCTGGGAGCGCCTTTGGTCACGACGACCGGGGCGTTCAATACTATCCCGTCACAACCGACAATAACCGCATCCGCTTCCGTCCAGCTACCGGTATGCAGGCAATCGCCGGAACTGGTCGTTACGACATTGGCGCTGGAGTCCTCGGCATATCCCGGGGCAATACGGTCTTCAGCGAATACCGAGCCGGTTGCCAGTACAGCAGAAAGCACCACACTTCCCAACGCTCTGCTGAGCATTTTTCTACTAATATTCATCTCAATACATCTCCTGAAAATTTTGTGGACGCGGGAGTGTAACACCGCTCACACAGAAAAAAGACAGATAAAACAAAGTATTTCACGGCAGACAGCCTGACCACCACAGCAACATATCAATCAATCAGTTTATTATCAATTACTTATTAAAGGGAGCCGGCCGATAAGCCGGGTTTTGTCGTGGACAGCCATTCATCTGGACACTGCGTCACCGCAGGCCTCAAGCGACCTACCCGGGAACCATGCGGACCACATGAACGTTCCCCTATTTGGCCTTGCTCCGGGT
>JASJGW010000331.1:0-6851 GCA_033791305.1 Gammaproteobacteria bacterium
CCTCCATGTCCAGTTTTTTCTTCCACTCTGGAACCATCTCACCTAGTTTCAGGTAATGCTCGCTTAATAGCATCACCCATTTTTCCAGGTGTTTTACATCCTTGATGTCGGCATAAAACCTTACTGCCTGCATTTCGCGTCGCAGTTTAAACATATTGTGCAACCATACCTGCCGCCTGTTTTCCGGCTTGTACCACTGCGCCAATGATGCAGGCGGGCTTTTTATCAAGATTACCCGGTCTTTATGGATGTAGATAATGCCACCAACGATCACGACAAGCAGGCACTGAAGGAGCATGAAGTGAGGCCATCGCACTACCATGACCTGGAGAGAAACAATGGGGCGGGAGGATTATTTTTCAACCAGTTGTGCATCTTTTTTAATCCTCTATTACAGTCATGTGTTTTTCTGCATTTACTGTTTAAGTACCATTAATACTCTCCGCGATTCTATTGGAATATTGTACTTCCATCCAGTAAAACACGGGGGGCAAATTCTCATTGTTACCCACCTTGGGGGAAAGCGGGATCTGACCCGTTTTTTTGGAGAAGTCATTTTATACAAGTCCTTGTCAATACTTTAAGTCCTTGTCACTACTTTGTTTCTCACATCGCACCCCATCCTGACACAGGGGCTGGCGATTGCATCCTAGAACCTAAGTACAATTTATTCCTGTCGATCCCCCGTATAGCATCTATATTAAATCGGGCAACAAGGAAAAGAATGCCTCCGCAAAACATACAGAGAACTGCTGAGAACGATGGCTGCCAGGGAGGCAAAGTGAAACAACAATAAACATCCTGGGGTTACACAATAATGACACTAACATATACGCTCTGGCTCCCGGCACTTGCAATGGCCGCCTCTACGCTGACCACACACCTTCATATGTCACCGGACACCCGCGTGCTCGATAACGACCGGGAGGGGGCGAGGAATGCATTACTTGTACCCGCCCCCCTGCAGCCGGAATTCACTCCGCCGGAAACCACCAGGAAAAATACGCCAGCAGCACAGTCCCTTGCCGGGACAGTCACGGCCATTGGTATCTGGGAACGACTGCGCGCCGGGTTCAACTTCCCGCAACAGGCCGCGCCGTCCGTACAGGCCCATATCGATATCTTCCACAACCACCCCCGCCATATCGAACAAATATTACAGCGTGGTGAGCCCTACCTGTTTTACATCCTCAGTCGTGTGGAGGAACGCGGCTTGCCTGCGGAGCTCGCCTTGCTGCCCGTTATTGAAAGCGCCTTTGATCCTTTTGCCAATTCACCCGCCGGGGCTGCCGGTATCTGGCAATTCATGCCGGCCACTGCCAAACATGTCGGACTGCGCCAGGATTGGTGGGTTGACGGCCGCCGTGACATTGTCGCGGCAACCGACGCCGCCCTGGATTACCTGAGCGAACTCCATCAACGCTTCGATGGCGACTGGCTCCTGGCCCTCGGGGCATACAACGCCGGTAGTGCACGGGTTAACAGGGCCATCCGTCTCAACCGCAGTCAGGGCAAACCGGTCGATTTCTGGCACCTGCCGCTGCCTGAAGAGACCCGTGGTTATGTCCCGAAACTGATCGCTCTGCGTGCCATCATCTCCAATCCCGAGGCTCACAATATCACCCTGCCGGTCCTGGCCAACACCCATTACTTTTCCGTCGTCGATACCGGCGGACAACTCGACCTGCAGGTCGCCGCACGGCTGACCGGAACCTCCATGGACGAACTGCAGCGCCTCAATCCGGGGCTCACCCGGTCGATCACACCACCCGCCAGCCAGCACACGCTGCTCATTCCCAGGGCAAGTGAACAGCGTTTCCGCGAACGGCTCGCGCGGTTACCCTCCGACCAGCGCGTACAGTCGGTTAAGTACCGGGTTCGCCAGGGGGACACATTAAGCGCCATCGCGCAGAACAGCCGGACGACAGTCGCCCGGCTGCGCCAGATCAATCACCTGGAGAGCACCCGGATTATTGCCGGCAAGCTGCTCATCGTACCGACACGTGAGCCTGATGAAGACGATAGCACGGAGTTACAGGTCTCCCTCCTGCGCAACCAGGATTAGTTGTTATTTGCCCACTGGTCGACCCACAGCGGATGGCAGTGCCCGCGCCCGCTCAGTAGCATTATTGGCAATCCTTGATTATCCATGCGCTCTATCTGATGAAGAGACGCATAAAATTCAGACTCATATCTCTCCAACGAGAGTAAATTCAAGAGGACTTGCCGTGGGAGAAGTTCGTCCCGGCTGCATCCTGCCGGAGGCACATTCGATCAACCAGCCAAGCACATCAGTATTGATAGATGCATAGTGAAACATCTCGCCACGCTCGCGCTTGTCCTTCCTGATGGTTTCAGCATAGGTACAAAGTACCTTTCTCGGCAAGCGGCGTGCGACCACGCCAGGCGGTCACCTCTTCATGGGACACGACTTCCGCAATTGGTTCATCATAGTCCCCACTGAAGACTATCGAGGTTGTCATATCGAGCACGTTGCGGACAGTGGCCTCGGCATACCCCGGACTTACCTTCAGCTCGGGAATACAATCAACGACCTTCGCATCCGGATTGAGGCGGCCGTCCATCACCAGTTTTCCAGCCAGGGCGCCCGTGACTGACTTCGACACTGAGCAGGTGGCGGGTATCGGGCGTCATGCCGTTGTAGTATTTCTCGAAGACAACCTTACCGTCACGCAGGACGATGAAACCGTCATATTATTCCGCAGAATTATAACAACTGCCTTTGACACCACCAGCCAGCGAGTTTTGCAGAAACGCACCGGACTCCTTGTGCACCTCGAAGCGGGTTCTGGCTATCACGGCAAGTACAATACCGTTGCCAGTTGAAAGAAGATCAACACACCCAGAATGTCGTTGCTGGTGGTAATAAACGGTCCCGTGGCAAGGGCCGGGTCGACACCCAGGCGGTACAATATCAGGGGCACTGTTGCACCGATAACCGCAGCCAGGAGAATCACCGCAATCAGTGCAAGCCCGGCTGTCAGTGCAAGCCGTGCTGGCTCATGTATCGAGATAACGAACGACAAGGCGAGAATGACAAGCGCAATGACACTTGCGGCGACGATCCCGTTAATCATCGCAACCGCCACTTCTTTTCCGAGACGACGCCGGATGTCACCCTC
Source organism: Gammaproteobacteria bacterium (assembly GCA_033791305.1). Classification (GTDB taxonomy): domain Bacteria; phylum Pseudomonadota; class Gammaproteobacteria; order UBA9214; family UBA9214; genus UBA9214. Next base: position 3,144 of record JASJGW010000331.1, read on the forward strand.
CAGGATGTCCCCGGACGCCAGGCCCTGCACGGCCACAGCCGAGCTCTGGATACCCACGTTACCGGCAGTTGCCATGATGATCGGGATAAAGCCGGCCAGTATGACCGCCTGTTGAAGCGCCTCGTCGAAGGAACCGACGACCATCGCAGCCAGGCCTGCACCCCCAAGCCCGCCGAGCAGCCAGGGAAGGCGGCTCTTGACCATTTGCCAAACCAGGTCGGTCGGTTCCTCGTCACCACTCAGACCACCCATGCGCTGGATGTCTTCCTCGGCCTCCTCGCGGATCACGTCGACGACATCGTCGATGGTAATCTGTCCCACCAGGCAACCTTGCCCGTCCACGACCGGCAGCACCAGCAAGTTGTAGCGTTCCATGATCCTGGCTACCTCCTCTTGATCCTCGTGGGTAGGAACGGACACCACCTTCGAGCACATGACATCGTCGATCAGGTTATCAGATGCGGTCAGCAACAGAGATTTCAGCGAGGCAGTCCCTTCCAGCCTCCCCGTTTCATCAGTGATAAAGACCTCGAGCAGATCAGGAAGCTCGTGCGCACGCTGCCGCATTTCCTCAATCACCTGTTCCACACTCCAACCACGGAGAACAGCGAAATACTCCGTGGCCATGATGCCGCCTGCGGTCTCCTCGCCATATCCCAGAAGTTGCCCGACCTCTTGTGCATCCTCCAACATGGGCAGCACCCGCTGCGCGGTTTCCTCAGGGAGGTCGGCGAGCACATCGGCGATGTCATCCGAATCCAGCGCTTCCAGTAGTGCAGAGATCCTGTCGGAGTCGTCGTCTTGCAGTAGCCGCGCCCGGAAGTGGTCGTCGAGCTCGGCAAGAACCTCACCACCGCGCACGGGCGGCAGCCAGTGCAAGGTCTTTTTAGCCTCGGTCGGTGACAGGTGGGAGAGCAGAACTGCGACATCGGCAGGATGCAGATTGTGCAGGCGGTCAAGAACACCCCCGCTATTGTCCGCACCAGCCAGCCTGCTGATTTCTGCAACCAGCCCAGGGTTCAATGAAGTCAGATAGGTTACTGAAGTGTTGTCTGATGCTTCTTTCATCGTGGTCTCGAGTTTAGTTCTACTACTGCCTTGTTCAGAATTCGTAATTCAGCCGACCATCGAAAATCCAGGCTTGTGATCGCCCTTGTCGCTGTCTGTGTGATCCTTCCCGAATTGTACGTCGATGGTGAAATCGACAGACCTGAGGAGCTGTAATTTCAGGTATGCCTCGGTGACATTCGTATATTCGATACTCTGCCTGCTCGATCCGAACAGGTGCCCATAGGCAATGCCCGAAAGAAAATACCCCTCCCCACTCCCAATTCCTGATCATTCGACACGCCCAGCCCGTACATCGTAGCATCATAAGGATCCTTCTGCTTTTCCTTGGCGCGACCGGTTGCTCTATAGCCAAGCGCACGGACGTTGCCGGGTCCCATGGCTGTTGTATAGTGGTATCCGACCTGGGCGCCGAAGTAATCAAAGTTGTCGGCGATGACGGTTTCGAAAGACAGATAGTGCCCGTTTCTATTTTACCCTGATGCTCAGACACAGTATGTCGTCCTGTATTTCACCCTTGCTGTGGTCATGAACAGCTGCACACAGGCCATTGACAAAGGCCCTGTTGTCTTTGCGCGAGTGCACGTCTGCATAGCGCGCCACCCCGGCATTGCCAAATTCTTTACCGTTATTGTTTCTTGCCTCTGTCAGGCCGTCTGTGTACAGCAGAATTCTGTCACCTGGGCCAATTGAGCTGGCTTGCAAGAAGCATTGTACCGGCAACGGATGTTCGAACCCCAGCAAGGTGGTGTGTGATTCCAGCCAGTGTATCCGGTTATCTGCTGCAGACAGATGCAGGGCAGCAGGATGACCGGCACCCGCAAATCGCATTTCCATGGTCCCGGTATCCAGCAAGACAATAAAAAATGAGGCATACATCCCTGATTCGACCAGCCGGCAACACAGAAACTCATTCAGTGCGCTGATCAGATCACAAGGATCCTGCCCCTGAAGGATATTTGACAGCACAAAGGTGTTGATACGTGCGGCATACAGTGCGGAGGCAACCCCATGGCCAACTGCATCACAAATGCACGCAGCAAACTGCTGCTCGCCCAACGGGATGACACTGCAATAGTCACCGCCCAGCACTGATTTCGGCGTTAAACGAGTCGCCACATCCAGCCAGTCATCCTCGTAATGCTCTGGCAGAAAGCTGTAATGCACACGTGCCGCAAGCTTCAGATCGTCCTGCATGACCGGCACTCGTATAAACCACCCGGACACCCTGTTTGTGCGCGTAACTCAGTCCGCACGGTAGACCTCCGTGTCCGGATGAAAAGCATACCATGCAAACCAGAACGCTATAACACCGGGTAATGTATGGCCCTGACCATCGGCAGCGACCGCTGTCCGATATTGTTTGTCATATTTTACTACCATGGTTTGCCCGGCAAAGGTGTCATGCACATCGCCACCGGACTTCTCCAGTTCCACGAAGGGATAGGCCTTGAAACGGCCCGTAATTTCAACACCCAGCACCGACTCCTTGGGGTGATAGCGATCATCCCGTGCCCGTACCGGGAAAAACAGATCAGCGGTTTTTTCGTATCCCTGATATGGACTTTTGGTGTAGTCACGTCGATAGCCGGTTTCAGTCGACAGTACCCGTGTCGCCGGATACCGTTGTTTCCAGTCGGCCCATTGAGTGTGCATCACGGGAACAGGCTGCAGTTTCGTACCCTGCATGGGACCGCTGACAGCCTGCCGACGAATCTGTGACCACAACGACTGCGTCTGGCGGTCATAGAGGAGCATGTCGCTGTTGTACAACAGGCCCGAGACACCGAAGTCCAGCACCTGATCACCTGTTGTCGCAAGATAGGCAATACCCGTTCCACACAAGGGGCAGAATGTGACTACAATCGGCTCGCCGGCGATTCGGTCGTTGACAATCTCATGCCAGTTCAAGATAGCCACCGGGTAAGCCTTGCTCATACCATTGTGTGTAATACCCAGCACACGGTCGCTTGCTCGCAGAAACCCGGCAGCATCCGCGTTGACGAAGCGTGGCCTGTCGATGGCGGGAATGCCGTCGCGTGGTGGCCCACCAGGGTGGATCTCGTCTCTGGGTATCAGTGCATTGGCCACACTGAAACCATTTTTCTCCTGCCCCTGTATAGTTGCACAGACAGTGAACAGCACCATGATCAAAACCATCCGGATTAGACGGCTCATACCCTACTCCGCAATCTGAAGAGATACTGTACCCGGCATTTACCGGCATTCGCTGCCCATTGCCACTCTCGACAATGCCTGGCAACCAGGCCCCGCAGGGTGCAATGAAATGCTACGGGACCAGGCTGTCAAACAGTCCCAGCTATCTATTTAGTCGCTGTCATGGCCGTATCATTACAGTCTTTTTCCTGCCTGCGATACACGAAGCATGGAGGAACTACCTGGACTATATTCCTGTCAAAGCAGATACTTGCCACTGCCTCTCGAGGAAACATGCCCAAGGCAATCAGAAATGTCGCCCGGGTCATCACTACAAAGCAGCCGGATCCTGGCCACTGGCTACAGGAATATGGCGACGACCTGTTCCGTTACGCGCTACGGCGACTGCACAATACCGCGCATGCAGAAGATGTGGTACAGGAAACCCTGCTGGCTGCGTTTCAGGCACGCGCCAGTTACTCC
>JASJGW010000332.1:0-6906 GCA_033791305.1 Gammaproteobacteria bacterium
TCGATCGTAACGATATGTTCATTTAGCTCGCTATTGATGCTGTCGATGATGCTCGCAAGAGTCGTGGATTTGCCCGAGCCAGTCGGCCCGGTCACCAGAATCAGGCCGTTGCTGTTGTCCAGCAGCCCCTTGAAGCTGCCGAGGTTACTGCCGCTCATACCCAGCTTGTTGACATCGAGCAGTGACTGGTTCTTGTCCAGTACACGCAGGACGATCTTTTCGCCAAACAAGCCGGGCAGCGAACTGAAGCGCAGGTCGACGGCACGGCCCTGGGTATGCACCTGGATGCGGCCGTCCTGCGGCATGCGGCGCTCGGCGATATCCAGGTTCGCCATCACCTTGAGACGCGAGACCAGCGCCGGGTGCAGTTCCTGCCGCAAGGTTGTGACTTCATACAGGACGCCGTCAATACGGGAGCGCACGCGGGACAGGTTGCGTGACGGCTCGATGTGAATATCACTGGCACCGTCACGAACGGCTCGTTGAACGATGGAATTGACAAGGTTGATGACCGGGCTGCCTTCCGCCAATTCATCAATGGCCGCGTAATCATCCGGCACCAGGTTTTCAACCACCGCGAAGTCATCGTCAACATCACCGATCATCTCGATGTCAACGGCTCCGCTATTGTAGGCATCATTAATGGCCGCGAGGATATCCTCACGGCACGCCAGTACCGGCCGGATGCGACAACCGAGTTGTTGTTCGATTTCATCGAATGCCGGGATCGCCTGCGGATCCATGGTCGCGAGTGCCAGTTCGCCGCGCAGCCGCTGCAGGGGCAGAACCTGCAAACGTCTGGCGGTATTCTTTTTCACCAGGGTCACGATGTCGGGGTCGTAGATCCCCGCACGCAAGCGTACAAATGGCACGGACAACTGCTCGCCGAGCGCCCGCAACACTTCATGTTCCGCTACCCAGTGTTTGTCGATCAGGATCTGTCCGAGGCGCCGGGAAGTCCTTTTCTGTATCTGTATGGCCTCCTCCATCCGCTCCCGGGTCAGCAGTTCTTTCGCGATCAGGATGTCTCCGAGCTTGTGTGGTTGCGCGGCGGGCGGCTGGAATATATCCATATCGATGTCCATAACAGGCACATAGGCGGACATTCCCGAGATCCGCAGAATATCCTGTACAAGCGCGGTAACGTTGCTTAATTTCAGCCAGCCGCCAAGCCGGCCGCACTGGTCCTGGAGATCGGCAAGCGTCTCGAGTGCTGCACTGTTGATGATCTGCACGGACGCGAGATCGACCACCAACTGGATATCACCGCGTTCCAGGCAGACCCCGACCTCCGTGCAGAGATCTTCAAGTGTCCGGGGTTCATTCAGTGACGAGCGCGGCACCAGGTGCGTCATTACGCCCATACGGGTGCTCAGTACCTCGCTGGCAACGGCTTCCCTGGTTGCACTCATAAACGGTTCTCTCTACCCGCGCCAGCATGCGCTGGTAGCAATAGCATACCGATGGCGCTCTGTAATGCCTGAATACTGTCTGACAACCGGCACAGGCGGGACCATGGTCAACCTGTCCTCGATACCGCTGCCAGCCCGTTATCCGCAAGGTATTCCGCCAGCGGCACCGGTTTTGAGATGGAGTAACCCTGCAGGTAATCGATACCGATCAGCCGCAGCTGTTTCGTGATTTCATCATTTTCGACAAACTCCGCAATGGTCTTCAGGCCCATCACATGACCAATCTGGTTAATGGAAGACACCATGGCAAGCGAAATCTTGTCTTTGATAATCGTGCGTACGAAGGAACCGTCGATCTTCAGGAAATCGACTGGCAACTCCTTGAGATAGCTGAAGGAACTCAGACCGGTACCAAAATCATCCAGCGAAAACTGACAGCCCATGGCCTTCACCTGGTCGACGATCTTTCTGGCAGATTGCATATTACCGAACGCCGATGTCTCGGTGATCTCGAAACAGATACAGTTGGACTGCAGCCGGTACTTGCTTAACATGGTACCGATATATTCAGACAACTCCTCGTCCGCCAGCGACTGTCCGGACAGATTGATGGAAACCATACCCTCCCGTGGTTGTTGTGCCAGGCCGTTGGCCTGCAGGAGCGCGAAGGTATTGTCGATTACCCAGCGGTCCAGCAAGGGCATCAGGTTGTAACGTTCGGCCGTCGGGATAAACTCATCCGGCGGTATGATTTCGCCGCTCTCCCCGGTCATGCGCACCAGTATCTCAAAGTGATATTTCTCGGATGTTGCAGCCGTGGGGCGAATTTCCTGGCAGTAGATCTGGAACAGGTTGCTGCGCATGGCCTTCTGGATGTAGCTCACCCGTTGCATCTGTTCCTTGCGCTCCACCAGTTCACTGTTGTCGTCCCGATACACCCTCACCTGGTTCCTGCCGGTCTTTTTTGCAACATCACGGGCCAGCTCTGCCGCTTCGAATATGGAGTCTGTACTACTTGCATGCGGGTCAACCAGGGTCATACCTATACTGACGCTCAATTCGATATCCTCCTGGCCGTTGCTGAATGGTATTTCTTTCACCACCTGGCAGAGGTTTTCCGCGACTGTCGCCCCCTGATCGAGCATACACATCTCCAGAACAATACCGAACCGGCCCTCCCCCAGATAACTGATGGTGTCCATTGCCCGTAACCTGCTTTTTAACAGGGCCGACACCACCCTGATCGCATCATCGCCCAGCTTGCGTCCCAGGTTGTCGTTAATCACTCCCAGCTGGTCGATATCGATGTTCAGATAGACGTGGGGCATGCCTTTATTGCGGGCAGACTCAATTGCATCCTGCAGGACATACGTAAAGGCATGCAGGTTGATCAGGCCGGTCAGGACATCGTGATTTGCAGCAAGTATTTTAGAAATCTTTCTGGACATCACGTCCAGCAAATTCTTGTCGCTGTTGAAGAAATCCGGCCTCACCAGGTGATTCAGACATACCAGATTCGCGATAGTCGATCCCTGGCTATTGAGTACCGGGCAGGCAAGCACCTTGCAGGGTATATCCAGCGACAGGGAATTGCGCTGCGGGTCCGACACTTCGTTAATAATAAGATACCCCTGTTCGGGATTCACACTGGAATAGAAACTTTTGGTGAAATGCTGTAGCAGGGCATACGGATCCTTCACCGGGTTTGTTGCGGATACCACGAACTGGGTTCTCTCCGCCCCGGGGAAAATCAACGCCACCAGGCTAACTTCGAGATACTCGACACAATTCTGCAACAACTGGTTGATTATGTTTTCTTCCTGATTGTACTCGATGGTTTCGTCACCGGAATCGTAGACAAGATTGAGCTCTTCGTAACGATCCCCCAATTCCTGCGCCATGGCATCCAGCTCGTTAGTCAGCTCGTGCTCCCTGGCTATACAGGAAACAGCAGCGTCGATGGATCCTGCAAAGGCTTGAATCGCACAACAGTCTTCCTGTGACAATTCACTGCCCATGCACACCAGCAAGGAACCAAACCGCATACCTGCACTACCCGATATATCCCGCCTGAGCAGTACACCGCCTTCCGGGGTCGTCAGCACATTTACATCCGCAAGCTGCTGTCCTTCATCTACCTGACCGCAGGGTCCGGCATGCAGATAGTCGCTGGCCGAAACATCAAGCGGATCTCCGTACGTGGCAACGACCATACCGTTTGCATCGCACAGCACAAAACCCGATGCCAGCGGCAGCAGCTTTTCCAGCAGCACGAAGTATTTGTCGAAGTGCATGGACGTCATTGAGCTGGCAGACACCGTTTCTGTTCCCTGTTTTCAAGGCTTGCCGAGAAATTGGCATCCAGTCTTGCCACCAGCTTGCGGATACTGACGGGTTTCTCCATAAACTCCAGATTAGGGAGTCTCGACGACCACTCGCGGTGCTCGAGCTCTGCACGCGCAGTCAGCACATAGATCCGGAATGTACGGTCCGGCATTGACTGATGAATATTCTTGCAAAGCTGTTCGCCATTCATGCGCGGCATATCGATATCCGTTATCATGACATCAGGTGCAGCTTCCACGATCCGTTGCAGCGCTATTTCCCCGTCTGCCGCCTCATCTACCTCATAGCCGCTGCGCTCCAGCGCCAGCCGCATCACGCGGATCACATGCGGTTCGTCATCAACAATCAAAACGCGTTTCATACTCATACCACTTTTTTCAAGAGTCCCGTTTCTTTCCTGAACTCGACAACAAACTCGGAACCTGCACCCAGGGTGCTTTCAAGGTTCAGCGTGCCATGGTGCAACTGGACAATTTCGCGCGCGAGCGCCAGTCCAAGACCATGGCCGTTGCGGTCCTGCGCCTCCGCGGACTCCGACCGGTAAAACTTGTCGAATATTCTTTCCTTATCTTCAGGCGAAATGCCGATACCTTCGTCCCTGACGGTGATGCGAATGGACTCCTCGCTCTCTACTGCCGACAGCGTCACCTGACCGCCCGGGTTGCTGTACTTGATGGCATTGGTCAACAGGTTGTTGACCGCGATACGGAACAGGTTCTTGTCGATCGCGACCGCACTCATCTCCCTTGGAAGATCGATCTTCAGGTCCAGATCCTTGCCGCGCGTGTCACGCGCACAGGCATCGAAGGTATCCTGCAGCATCCCGCCGATCTTGACGCGCTGCCTGTCGAGGGTAATGCCGCCCATCTCGATCTTGGTAATACTGAGAATATTGTCGATGAGTCCCGCCAAACGTTCCGTTTCGTCATGGATGATATTGCCGGCCTCGACACGAAATGCTGCACTGTCACCATCCTCGCCAAGCATGGTTTCGCTGTACATGGCAATGATATTCAGAGGTGATTTCAGCTCATGCGCCACGTGCGCAATGAATGCACTGCTGCTGCGTTTGGCAAGCGTTTCCGCCGTGACGTCACGGAACACCACCAGCGTGCCAAATACCTGGCTGTTGTCCCTGGGGGAGAACAGCGGCAGTGGCATAACGGCAATCGTCTTGTCCGGTGACCTCGCGGACGAATACTCGAACCTGTCCGTGCCGAAACCACGTATCGATTTGCCGCTGCAGCCGGCCAGGAAGGCTACCAGCTCCTTGTCTTCGGACCACTCCACCGGCTTCTTGCCGATAACGTTCTCCAGCGTTACCCCCAGCAAGCTCCTGAACCTGGCATTGGCAAAGCTCACCGTACCGGCTTCGTCAATGACCATGACTGCATCCGGCAGCGACTGCAGCACCGACTCGATCCGCGAGCGATTGTAGGAAAGCAGCTTCGCGGAAGTCTCCAGCGTGCAGTTTTCCGATTCAAGCTGGTTAATCCGCTCCCGGGATGACTCGACAAAGCAGTTGAATCTGCCCATGAACTCCTTCAACTCCCCGGTCGCGGCAATCTCAACCTTGTTCAGGCTGCCCTGCTCCAAGAGCTGGTCCAGCTGGCTGTTGACCTTCTGCAAGGGCCGCACCTCGCGCCGGATGAGGAAGTAAAACAGCGGGGTCAGAAGGAAGATCGGCAGGGCCAGCATCGCCAGGAACGGCAGCTGGTCAAGAACAATACCGATACCGGGTTTTAGATAGCCCAGCCGGATATGCCCTGCTAACACACCATCATCGAACAGTGGGGCATGAAATTCAGTAATCTCGCGGTGACTTTCATCCTGCTGCATGACCCGTTCACCGATCCAGGATGCGGGACTCGCGGGCAAGGGTGCAGGCGGCACCAACATGTCCGACAGGGTGATCTCCGAGAGCAGCTGGTTATTGGCGTCGACAATCGCGAGGTAGGAAAATGCCGACTTGTCCTTGATGTGCTCAAGCAGGGACAACACGCCCTGCTTGCCGTTTCGCGGCACGACTTCCGCAAACGGCATACGCGAAAGCAGCCGCACCAGGCTGCTGCCCTGCTTGCGGACATGTGCTTCCTCGGCCCGCTGCTGGTTGTCGAACAGCAAGCCGACGGTCAGCATAATAACGGCCAGCGATGCCAGAATCATCAACAGTCCGAGGCGCTCATTTTTCCAGATATGGCGTATTCTTTTTAATTGCACGGGTCGGGTATTTTCCCTGTCATTGAGGTAGATATACGAACTCGTAACGGCCGGGAATACACAAGCTTGAACGGCCAAACGCACCGCAAGCGGGAGCGGCAGCGCGGCATCAACCGGCAGATTCACACGTTATTTCATTGAGTTGCGAAGCTGCCACCGCGGCGACAATGGCTGTATGGCAGTGGGTGCAGTCGAGTTGTAGCGAAGCCCCGGATCACCGGTGTGTCAGGCTGACTCCGAATTGCTGTGAAACCATTTTCCCATGACTCCCCCAGCTTCGTCAGCGAAACCGGCAGGCCTCTTACTATCCGGGCAGTCCGCATTCCCTGTTATCAATAATTCTTTAAGTTGCGGTTATTGCAAGCGATAACATGGTTATCCAAAAATATTCGGATAACTGCTGGCGGTGCATGGAAGTGCCCCCGGTTATCCTTTTTATAAAGGAGTGAAGGGCTCGTGAAACGGAATTATAAATGGATAACTGGCCTCGTCATGCTGTCGATTACCTGCCCTTTTTCTGCCGTATTAGCGGCTGCCGGGCCTGAATCGTATGACCCGGCCATGGACGATGAATCCATGTTGTTCATGGATATCCCCTCGGTCTACAGCGCCTCCAAGTATGAACAGTCGGTCTCGGATGCCCCCGCCTGGGTCAGTGTTATCACGGCGGATGAAATCACCAAGTACGGCTACCGCACGCTCGATGATATCCTGGAGAGCGTGCCGGGTTTTTATACCACCAACGACCGCAATTACAACTACGCGGGCGCACGCGGCTTTGGCCGTCCCGGTGACTACAATACCCGGCTGCTGCTGTTGCTCGACGGCGTGCGCGCCAATGACGCGCTCGGCGGTGGGGCGGCCATCGGACGCGAGGTCCTGGTCGACGTGGATCTCATCGACCGCGTCGAGGTCACGCGCGGGCCGG
>JASJGW010000333.1:0-6481 GCA_033791305.1 Gammaproteobacteria bacterium
CCGGGCCAACGGATACAATCGACTATATGAAAGCGGCGCAACAGGCGAAGACTCTCATATTACCGGGTGAGATGGGCGAGCGTTTTAAATGTATCGGGCTGACGCGGGGAATTGATATCCCGGTGCCCGGCTTCCGGCTGCAGGATCAGCGCGAGCGCCTGTAACTTTTAAAAAGTAGAAATAGTTAGCGACCATAAAGAATAACTCTCGCCAAGACGCCAAGATCGCAAAGTTATAATCTATTGTTATCAAAAACATACTAAAGTTATTTCTTGGCGTCTTTGCGAGAGAAATTACAGCGTTTATCGATGGAAACTAGCTGGTTTCTAATCAAATGGCGTGCGGGACTTTTGCAGAATTTAGTTATGCATCGTACTGCATCGTCAGGTAAAACGGGCAACGGGTGTTCCGGCGATCGGGTTTAATAAATAATAATAAGTTAGCGATCAGTCTGCTAACTATGAACCCGGCGGTCGGGCGCTCGAGCCGGGCGCAGCAACGCTGCGCGAGACAACGTCGTCGCGAAGCGACGGCGGCCCCGAAGGTGTGAGGGCCGCAGACACGAGTAATATCTCCAGGTGAGAAATACAATAAAACAGTAAGTTACAGGATATATCGCAGGTATTATCTACGCTAATAGGTAATAGCTTGAAAGTGCTCTTTCCATTGCGTGCTGTAAGCGTGGTTTTCTTGAATTCTGTCTTGCCTTACTTAAAGTAAGGAATACTGTTTGCAGTGGCGCAGAGGATTGCTTTTCATGACAACCGCAACCATCACCAGTAAGGGGCAGGTCACCATCCCGAAGGACGTGAGGGTCCGTCTCGGTATCGGTGCAGGCGACCGGATAGAATTCGTCGAAATCCAGGATGGGGTTTTTCAGATCATTGCTGCAACTCAGGATGTTCAAGCCCTTAAGGGCATTGTCCGCAAGCCAAAAAAGCCTGTCACATTAGAAGAGATGAATCAGGTGATTGTTGAAATGGGGGGTGCTGATTGATTGGACTCGATACCAACGTCGTGATCCGTTACCTGGTTCAAGATGATAACAAGCAATCTGCTGCTGCGACTCGCTTAGTCGACAAATCCCTAACCACGGATACTCCTGCTTACATCAACCATATTACCTTGTGCGAGATCGTGTGGGTGCTTCAGCGTTGCTATGGCGTTGCAAAGCAGCAAGTGCGAGATATTATCGAGGGATTGCTCACGACTAAGCAGCTTAATGTAGAAAACGTTGAGGTTACCTGGAAAGCGTTGCGTGCATTTGATGCAAACAATGCCGACTTTTGTGATGCTTTAAACGGTCAGATAAATATTCACAGTGGCTGTGAGTACACTGTTACCTTCGATAAGAAAGCAGCAAGCCTGCCGGGATTTGATCTGTTGGGGTAATAACCATAACCGGATCTATGGCTGCAATCTCTACCTTCTTACCATCATCGGTTGAAAGCTTGGCAAAACGGGGCGAACATCGCTGGCCAAGAGTCGGTAATCAGGCGATAATAAGCAGTTCGCCACGCACATGGTACAGAAGCGGCGCTTTACGACACCCGCACCATGCTGACCTTCGTGGGCATCGACCTGGGTCGGGAACCGGTGCCGGACGAGAGCACGATTCCCAACTTTTGTCATCTGATGGAGTAACATACTCTGGGTGAGAAGATGAAGTAATCGGTGATATCCTCCGCGGATAAAACAAAACTTTGAGTGGTTAGTAGAAACCAGGGTTTGATTCCGGTTTTTTTTATAGTTATTTATGCTGATTTTCCGATCAGACAGTTTGGGTAGGCGCAAGAAACCAGAACGCCACCTTTTTCTAGTTTTCGTCTGCTATCTTTCGTAGGGGGAAATCAATAATACTTCGCACACCGTGACCAAAACGGATTTGAGGGACAACTATGCAAAAAGATAATTTAACGGGCGAACTTGAACAGATTGCCCAGGCACGCCATCACGATCCCTTCAGCGTGCTGGGCAAGCATCGCGAACAAGACCTTGATCTGGTTCGTGTGTTTCTGCCGCAGGCGGATGAGGTTACGATTGCCGAGGGCAATGTTCGCATGGAGCGTATTCCCGACACGGACCTGTTCGAATGGCGCGGTACGCCGGGAACTGTGCCCGATCGCTACCACCTGGTGTGGAGTGATTCGGCGCAGCACGAGCATATCGTGCACGATCCCTACAGTTTTCCGCCACAACTTTCAGATTTCGATCTGCACTTGTTCAGCGAAGGTCGACATCGTCATGCCTACCGCATTCTAGGGGCCCATGTTCATGCTATCGATGAGGTGACGGGCATCTTGTTTGCGGTTTGGGCACCGAACGCGGAACGCGTCAGCGTCGTGGGCGAGTTCAACCAGTGGGACGGGCGACGGCATCCGATGCGGGTGCGTGGCGGCAGCGGTGTCTGGGAGCTGTTCATCCCCGACCTGGAAGCCGGCAGCCTCTACAAGTACGAGATTCGCAACCGGGAAAGCGGAGAGATCAAGATAAAAACGGATCCCTATGCTCAGGCCTTCGAGGTGAGACCGAACACGGCATCGATCATTGCCGGTCCCTCCCATTACGCATGGAACGACCAGGCATGGATGGATCAGCGGCCGTCATGCGACTGGCAGCATACGCCCATGTCGGTCTACGAGGTGCACCTGGGTTCCTGGCAGCGCGGTCCGGAGGGTGAGTTTCTTAGCTACCGGCAACTGGCCGAAAGCCTGGTGAATTATGTCACGGAAATGGGCTTCACACATATCGAACTGCTACCTGTTACCGAGCACCCCTACGATCCTTCCTGGGGTTATCAGGCCACCGGCTACTTCGCGCCGACCAGCCGCTACGGGACAGCCGACGACTTCCGGTTTTTTATCGACACCTGCCACCAGAACGGTATCGGGGTGCTGCTCGATTGGGTGCCGGCGCATTTTCCCAAGGACGCACATGGTCTTGCCAGATTCGACGGCACACCCCTCTATGAACATGCTGACCCGCGGCTCGGCGAACATCGTGACTGGTCGACACTGATCTACAACTTCGGCCGTAACGAGGTAAAGAACTTCCTGTTATCCAGCGCCGTATTCTGGCTGGAAGAAATGCACATGGACGGCCTGCGCGTCGATGCTGTGGCGTCCATCCTCTATCTCGACTATTCGCGGGATGAAGGTGAATGGGTCCCGAACAAGTATGGGGGGCGGGAGAACCTGGAAGCACTGGATTTCCTGCGAGAACTTAATGTCGTGGCGCATGAGGAACAGCCTGGCATTCTCATGATCGCTGAAGAGTCGACGTCCTGGCCACAGGTTAGTCGTCCCACCTGGACAGGCGGCCTGGGCTTCGACATGAAGTGGAACATGGGCTGGATGAACGACACACTGGAATACATGAGTGAAGATCCGCTGTACCGGCGTTACCACCAGGGAAAACTGACCTTCAGCATGCTGTATGCCTTCACCGAGAACTTCATGCTGCCGTTTTCTCACGATGAAGTCGTGCATGGTAAGCAATCGATGCCAAACAAGATGCCCGGTGACGAGTGGCAGCGATTTGCCAACCTGCGGGCCCTGTATACCTACATGTTCTGCCACCCGGGCAAGAAACTGCTGTTCATGGGCACGGAATTCGGCCAGGGGCAGGAATGGAACAGCACACAGATTCTCGATTGGTATGTGCTTGATTATCCCTATCACCAGGGGGTGCAGCGCCTGGTAAAGCAATTGAACCAGCTCTACAAAGACCTGCCCGCATTAAACTATTACGAGTTCGACTGGCGTGGCTTCGAATGGATAGATTGCAATGATGCAGACAATTCCGTCCTCAGTTTCTTGCGCCGCAGTGACGATCAATTTGTGGTTGTGGTTGTCAATCTCACCCCGCAGCCACACCATGGCTACCGCATCGGCGTACCGGAGGCCGGCGTATACCGCGAGATCTTCAATTCAGACTCGGAGATCTATGCTGGCAGCAACATGGGTAATGCTGGCGGCGCTCTGATTGCAGATGAACTCCCCTGGATGAACAAGCCCTATTCCATCGGTCTCACCTTGCCACCACTGGCGGCTGTCATTCTGCAGCCGGAACAGGGTGTATGAATGGTGACTTAACCGCAATCTGGCCAGGGCAGCCCTATCCGCTCGGTGCCAGCTGGGATGGTGAAGGTGTAAATTTCGCGCTGTTTTCTGAACACGCGAATAGGGTAGAGTTGTGCCTGTTCGACGAACGCGGTCGCCACGAGACCGCACGCATCTCCATGCAGTGGCAAACCGACCAGGTCTGGCATTGTTACCTGCCGGAAGCCAGGCCGGGGCAGCTATACGGATACCGGGTCCATGGCCCCTATGATCCACTCAAGGGCCACCGCTTCAATCCCAATAAGCTGCTGCTCGACCCGTATGCCAAGGACATCGTCGGCCAGCTACGCTGGAGCGATGCACTGTTTGGCTACACGATTGGCGACAAGGCAGAGGATCTGCGCCCCGATCCCCGCAATAGTGCCCGCGACGTTCCCAAGTCGCGAGTGATTGATACCGCTTTCACCTGGGGGGACGACCAGCCACTGCGTACCCCCTGGCATGAGACCGTGATCTATGAGTTGCATGTCAAGGGATTCACCATCCAGCATCCGGATGTCCCGTCGTGCTATCGGGGTACCTATGCCGGTCTGGCCACCGAACCGGTGATTCGGCACCTCAAGCAGCTGGGTATCACCGCCGTGGAGCTCATGCCAGTACACAGTTTTATTAGCGACCGTCACCTGGTTGAGAACGGACTGAGTAATTACTGGGGCTACAATTCAATCGGCTATTTTGCGCCACACGCAGATTATTCAGCAAGCGGGGATGTCAATGAGTTCAAGACTCTCGTAAAGCGGCTGCACTCGAATGGCATCGAAGTCATTCTGGATGTGGTCTACAATCATACGGCGGAAGGCAACCATATGGGCCCCACGCTGTGCTTCCGCGGTATCGATAACGTCGCCTACTACCGCTTGCTCGGCGATCAGCCTAGCTATTATATGGACTACACCGGTTGTGGTAACAGCCTGAACATGATGCACCCGCGGGTGTTGCAGCTGATCATGGACAGCCTGCGGTACTGGGTGCTGGAGATGCACGTCGATGGTTTCCGCTTTGATCTGGCCCCCACCCTGGCGCGTGAGCAGCACGCGGTTGACAGGTTCGGCGCTTTTCTGGACATCGTTCATCAGGATCCGGTGCTTTCACGTGTGAAACTGATTGCCGAACCCTGGGACCTGGGAGAAGGCGGTTATCAGGTCGGCAACTTCCCGATAGGGTGGACCGAGTGGAACAACCGCTATCGGGACTGTATGCGCGCCTACTGGAAGGGGGAGGGAAGCCTTATCGGCGAACTGGCCTATCGCATAACCGGTTCCAGTGACCTCTATGAGCAGAGTGGCCGTCGCCCTTACGCGAGCATCAATTTCATTACCTGTCATGACGGCTTTACGCTGAGCGACGTGGTCAGCTACAACGACAAACACAATATCGAGAATCTGGAAGACAACCGTGACGGCGAGAACAACAACCAGAGCTGGAACATGGGTGAAGAAGGCCCCGTCACCAGAAATCAGAACATTAACAATATCCGCAGACAACAAAAACGCAACTTTATAACCACGCTGCTGCTTTCCCAGGGCGTACCCATGCTGCTGGCGGGCGATGAAATGGGGCGTACCCAGAACGGCAACAATAATGCCTATTGTCAGGATAATGAGATTAGCTGGGTTAACTGGGACATTGACAGCCATGATCGCAAATTTTTGAAGTTCGTACGCAACGTCATTCGTCTGAGAAAAAACCATCCGGTGTTTCGTCGGCGGCATTTCTTCCAGGGGCGGCATATCAAGGGTTTGAACGTCAAGGACATCCTGTGGTTGCGGCCGGATGGTGAGGAAATGACAGACAAAGAGTGGAGCATGTACCACGCGCGCTGCCTGGGTTTGCTGTTGCACGGCGATGCCATCGAGGAACACGATGAATGCGGTGGCAGGATTCAAGACAATACCTACCTGTTGCTGCTCAACGCCAATGCGGAACCGATCGCGTTTCGTATGCCGGGGCACGTGGGTATTGCCCGCTGGACTGTCGAAATTGACACCTGCTATGTGGATGGAAAACGCCCTGACCGCCACACCTTCAATACGGGTGAAAGCTATCCCTTGCAGGGCCGTACCACAACGTTACTGCGTATTATGAAGGCCCCTCGTTAGGGTCCGTTCTTTCTTCATTGCTTTGATGATACGGTTTGTGCTTTCTATATAAGACGAATGCCTGGATCACAGTATTCCTTCCGGCGAGGCATCTTTTCGCGGGGCATGCAAAGAGCATGCAGCACATTTGATGTGTGCCCGTGCGGGATTGAAGACCAGTCAGATACGGGAAAACAGTGCTCTCCGGTCTTCAGGGATCTGCCAGACAAGGGCGAAGGTTTTCATAGTCTCTGGCAATGAGATCTTCCAGTACCGGTGCTG
>JASJGW010000334.1:0-2789 GCA_033791305.1 Gammaproteobacteria bacterium
CGCCGAAGGCGGGCCGATCCTGCTGGAAAAAACTTATCTGAAACTGTTGGATGACGAAGAGGAGGATCAGTACCTTGTGCCGCTGATCTTTGCCGGGGACGTACTCGGCTTCTGGGCATTTGGGGTCGCCCCGTTAAACCAGACGGCCAGTGCGCGGTTTCTGGAATCTGTTGCGGTTTTTGCCAACCAGATTTCCGAGTTGTTGTACCACCGCAGTCGCTGGATTGAACAACAGGACGCTCAGGCAAACGTACTCGGCCGTTTCCTGCGTCTTGAAGGCGGCAATCCGGCCTATCCGCAGTTACGCCGTTTTCTGGAGCTTGCGCACCGGCGGGTGTCGAGTATGGAAGCTGTTTTCAACAGCATGGACACCGCTGCCATTGTCTATGACCTGTTTGGCCGGGTGTTGCATCTGAACCGGCGCATGGAGGGCTTCATGCGCACAACGGGTTTGCCCGGCTATGAATTGAACGCCCTGGACCTGCTGATTCGCTTGACGGACAGTGACCGTGGGCATGCCAGGCAGTTACTACGGGAAGTGGTCATGGAGAACGGCCAGTTCCAGCTTCCTGTAACAAGTCTGCACAGCACACGGGGAAACCACATACTCGGCGTGCGCGCCGTCGCGTGTGATGACAACCCTATCAGCGGGGCGGATAACGCCACCCCGTTCCAGACATCCGGTCTCTTGTTTGAACTGATCAATGTCAGTCAGCTGCAAGGTGTCTATGCAATGAAGGACACGCTTGTTGAAAGGTTCGGCCAGAGGCTGCGGGCTGAGCTGGCTGCCATCGTGCTGGGGAGTGACCTGCTGCGGGAAAAAACCGTCTCCTTGAGGGACAAGGCCCGGGCTGCGCGTGTGGTGCGGGACAAGGTATCGGGCACGGTCGAACTCATCAATCAGGCCAGCAGGTATATGCAGGTAAAGGTCGCCGGACCGGGACTTGGCATGTATCCGGTTGATGCCACTGCCCCGCTATTGTCCGCCATGAAGGTCCTGAATGAAGAGGCCCAGGCCCGGGATATTCAATTTTCTGCGCGGCTGCCGGAGTTTGCCCGCCTGGTCTGTGCCGCGCCAGAGGATCTCGACAGGCTGATGCGTGTATTGCTGGAGGCGCTGGTAAACGATGCGGTGGAAAGCACCACCATTGAAGTCGATGTCGAGGAACGTGACAACCGGGTCATATACCAGTTCAGGAACACCGGTTTCGGCATTCCGGATGAACATTTTCAGGCCTATTTGTTCGGGGGCAAGAACATTGTCGCGGATGAGTTCAAGGAGTTGCACGATGCGATCGACGGTCTCAGTGCATGTGATGGCCGCGTAACTGCCAGTAGCGAGGTAGGAACCGGCATGGCATTCAACATCGAATTGCAGGCGGTGATCTAGGCATGGCTGCCCGGCATACCAAACGTATACTGCTTGTCGACAATGACGAAATGATGCTCGACCTCCTGAAGATATCGCTAAAGAACTCCGGTTACAAACTGCTTGCCGCGAATGACGGACAGCAGGCCATGCAGGCAGTTCAGGAGCAGCTTCCGGACCTGATTATTCTTGAATTGATGTTGCCAGTGATAGACGGCTTGCGCTTTCTGCGCTGGCTCCGCAACGAACAGCAATCAGCACTGCCGGTGATGGTACTCACCGCCCTGGACCGGCCGGGGGTATACGACACCGTGACCAGTCTGGGAGTCGCGGAACTCGTCTACAAGCCGATCGGTCGCAGAGAACTGCTCAGGCGGGTCAAGAAGCTGATGCGTACCCCGCAGGCAGCACAGGCCGCCGCGTCAGGCTGACAGGGACAAGACTCACACGCATGGAACTGCCGGTTATTGCATTATTCCCCCACGGGGCCCTGGATAGCGCGGTCATCACCACGGTCTGGGTCGGTGTTGCCGTGGTGGTCTTTTTCAACCTGCGCCTCGGCTGGGTCCTGTCAGGCCTCGTGGTGCCGGGATACATGGTACCGCTGCTGATCCTCAAACCCTGGTCAGCCGCAGTGGTATTCCTCGAAGGGTTTGTTACCTATGTCCTGGTGTGGTGGTTTTCCGAGGGTCTCTCGCGCTTCGGATACTGGAGCAGCCTGTTTGGACGTGACCGCTTCTTTGCCCTGGTGCTGGTCAGTGTGGTGGTGCGCCTGGTGTTTGATGGCTGGCTATTACCCGGCATCGGTCAGTGGATGAGCAATGAACTGGGGCTGGTGTTTGACTATCGGAACAACCTGCACAGTTTTGGTCTTGTGATTATTGCGCTGATCGCAAACCAGTTCTGGAAAACCGGCCTGCTGCGCGGCCTTGTCCCGATGACAGTCACCATCGGTGTCACGTTCGTGATCGTACGCTACGGCCTGATGAACGTGACCAACTTTACCATCAGCAGCATGGACTACATGTATGAGGATATCGCCTCTTCGATACTGGCGAGCCCCAAGGCCTATGTAATCCTGCTGACGGTGGCATTTGTGGCATCACGCATGAATCTCATCTACGGCTGGGACTTCAGCGGCATCCTGATCCCCTCCTTGCTGGCGCTGCAGTGGTATCAACCTGGCCAGGTGCTGCTGACGTTCTTCGAGGCAATACTGATCCTGGTGATCGCCCGCCTGTTACTCCAGACCCCCTGGCTCCGCAACACCAGTATCGAGGGGGCGAAAAAGCTGTTGCTGTTTTTTAATATCAATTTCATCTACAAGCTGCTGCTGGCTTATCTGCTGCTAATCTTCTACCCCGAGTACAAGGTCACTGACAGCTATGCCTTTGGCTACCTGCTGGCCACCCTGATCGCC